>JAGRPD010000115.1 GCA_020439875.1 Verrucomicrobiales bacterium | reverse complement strand
AGAAGCGTGGTTTTGGGAAACGGGAGGGGGGGCGGGTGCGGGGGCGGGCGGGAGGAATCTGGGCTTGAAACCGGGGGCGGCGCGCTTTCCAGTGGGTGGCATGTCGGATCAGCTCCCTTCTTTTACCCTCATCCAAGATGCGGCCCGTGAGACCAACGCGTGGACCAACAACGAGTGGCTCTGCCGACCCGATCTGGTGCCGGCGGAGAAGCTGCTGCTGGTGCGTGCGAACATGGATCCGTGGCATTGCCATCCGTTTCATTATCACCCGCATCGGGAGGAGATCATTTATGTGATTTATGGCCGGGCGGAGCAGTGGGTGGATGGGAAAAAACAGATCCTCTCGGCGGGCGAGATGGCGCATATCCCGCCGGGCGTGGTGCATGCGACGTACAATCCACATGCGGAGCCTCTGGTGTTTTTGGCGATCCTGTCTCCGGCCAAGCTGGATGAACTGGCTGCGTCGGACCCGGATCCGGTGGATGTTTCCACCGAGGCTCCCTGGGCGACGCTGCGCGAGGGGCTGCCGGAGTGCCGGACCTTGGCGTAAAGTCAGGTGGGCGGCGTCAGGGGGCGGATCTGCCGCAGGAGTTCGGCTTGCTCGGGGTGGGCAGCGAGCCATTCGGCAGGCGGTGGGAGGTCCCGCGCTGGGCCGAGATCATGCCCGGCAGCCACCTCAGTGAGAGCGGCGGAAAAACAGCGCACGCAGGCCAGCTCTTCGGCATCGGCCGGATCGAGACCGTTGGCGAGGCTGACGCGCCGATAGCGCTGACGCCACTCCTCGGCGCGCACGGCGTAGCGGGTCACGAGCAGCGCGGATAGGGCCTCGGCGGCTCGTGGTTCGGCATCTCGCAGGACCTCGCGCAGGATGGCCCGAGCCACCTCGCGGGCGGGGAGGGCGAGGCCGTCGCCCGCCGTTTCTCCCTCGGTGGGGCGGTGGCGATGGTCGTAGTGAAAACCGAGATCCACCTGCCCGAGGGCGTCGGGGGGGAGGCGGCGGCTGACCTCTCCGAGCATGGCGATCTCCAATCCCCAGCCCGGAGCGATGCGCAGCTGGCCGAGGTCCTCCAAGCGGCTGGCAAATTCGCCGGCCAGGGGGTAGCGAAAGGCGCTGAGGCGCTCCGTGGCGGGGGTGGGGCCGAGGACGTCCGTCACCGCACGCAGCAGGGGCAGGACGAGGAGACGCGTCATGCGGCCGTAGAGGCGGCCCGCTGCGACGCGGGCGTAGCTGGCTTTGACCCAGCGCAATCCGATCTCAGGGTGGACCAGCGGCAGGCAGAGCCGCCAGAGGAGATCGGGCGGAGGATTGACGAGATCGCAATCGTGACTGATGACCCAGCCGCCGCCGCCCTGAGCCAGTAGCCAGGCGGTGGCGAGCCAGATGTTGGCTCCTTTTCCGAACTCGACCGACGCCCCGCCGGATCTGCCCTCCGCAGAGACGGCGCGCCAGAGCGGCTGGAGCTCGTGGGCCTCGGGCCGGAGCAGAATGGCCTGGGCCGCACTGCCAGACAGCCGCTGGGCGAGATCGGCCCGGACCTCGGGCAGGCGCTGCTCGGGCAGGCCATTCATGCAGATGATGCGATGGGTCAGCCAGGGCACGGCGGCGCTTTGGCGCAGGATGTTTTCGAAGGCGGGCCGCCCGCATTCATCGGCGTGGGCGGGCAGCAGGAGGGCGGCACCGGCGCTGCGGAGGCGGGCTTGCAGGGCGGCATCGGGAGGGGGAGGAGCCGCTAGGTGCGGCAGGGTTACCACCTCAGCCGGTTGAAAAAAATCTGCCATGATCCGTGAGACACCCCCCCGACCTCGCTGATCGTCAGGCTTTGCCCGTCACGCCGTCCACGGAGTCCTCCTCCGGTTTCCCGGGGTCCGCTGCGGGCAGGAGGGCTTCCTCATCGATCACTTCTTTTTCGATCTCGATGCTCTGCCGCATGTGGCGAGACACCCAGGGGCGGACGAGGCCGTAAAGCAGGTAGCTCACGAACAGCACTGCCAGCATCCACTGCCAGTTTTTGACGGTGAACCAGACCACGAGGATGGAAACCACCACCCACGGCAGCGGACGCCGCGTGCGCAATCCCAGCTTTTTGAAGCTGGGGTACTCGACCTTGCTCACCATCAGGTAGGACAGCAGCGCCATCAGGACGGCCAGCACGTACTTCCAGGATCCGAGTTCTTTCTCACCCTCCTCCAGCCACAAGATCAGCAAGGTGATGGAGGAGATGACGCCGGCGGCGGCGGGGATGGGGCAGCCTTGGAAGTCCGAGGAGGTGGCCTTTTCATCGGAGGCGGCGATGCAATTGAAGCGGGCGAGACGCATGGCACCGCAGACGAGATAAGCGGCGGCGATCATGGAGCCGATGCCCGCCGGTTTTTCGATGCTGGAGAGCACGATGTCATGCACCAGCAGTGCGGGGGCGATGCCGAAAGAAACGATGTCGGCCAGCGAGTCCAGCTCCCGACCAAAGGGCGACTCCTGACCGCCGAGACGTGCCACACGGCCATCCAGCACGTCAAACAAACAGGCTACCAAGATGGCCAACACGGCCCAGTGATAGTGCTCGATCACCTCCCCGTTGCGGCCCTGGAAGATTTGTAAGATCGCCACAAAGCCGGCCAGGATGTTCCCGGCGGTCATCATGGTGGGCAGCAGATAAATGCGAGGTTCGCGATCCGACATAGCCGCCTATCCTAAGCTCTCCTGCGGAAAACGGAAACCCGTTTTCACATCTCAGTCACGCTGCTGCTGCTGGATGCGGCGGCTGGGCAGGAGGGGACCGTGAGTGCCGGTCTTGCGATGCGGCAGGACGATGCGGGGCCGTCCCGGGCTTTCCGCCATGGGGGAGGCGGCGGTTTGAGTGAGGAGCTGGGGGGGCAGGACCTGGCTGGAGCAGCGCCCGCAGCGGACGGGCTGGCCGGCGGCTTCAGCGGAGATGCCAAGCATGGTGCCGCAGGCCGGGCAGGTGAACATGAGGGAGGTCACGCCAGATGGGCCAACCGCCTCTGCTGGGCCGTCTTCGCCACGAAACGGGCGGGGTTTGACTTCGACGCGACCGTAAGCCTCCGTCTCGTGCTCTGCGGCGTGGGAGAAGGGATTCGTGTCGTGGCCCGTGGTTCCAGACGCGTCTAAAGTTTCCATAATTACCACCTTATGCCTTAATTGTCAAAAGAGCAACAGCGGTTTCGGGATGAGGGATGAGGGATGAGGGATGAGGGATGAGGGATGAGGGATGAGGGATGAAGAATTAAGAATTAAGAATTAAGAATTAAGAATGAGGAATGAAGAATGAGGATGGGCGGTGAGGTCTGGGACGTGACCTGCCGCCCGCCCTCTTCAGCTCTAGTTTGAGCTGGGTTTGAAGTTTTTCACGAACTCGAGGCACTTGGCCACGTCGGGCTGGCTGGTCTCCCAGTCTTTTTCCCACTCGACGTCGAGGGGGCCGAAGAAGCCTTGCTCGGCGTAGAGATTGAGCACGGCAGGGATGTCGGAGACGCCGGTGCCCCAGATTTTGTCTTGGGCTTCTTTGACGCCAAATGCGTCGAGGTCCTTGATGTGGCTGTCAAAGATGCGGCCTTTGAGGAGGCGGATGGCGTCGGTAGGTTGGATGCCGGAGCGCACCCAGTGGCCGATGTCGGCGCAGGAGCCCATGCGGGGATCACGATCCTTCACCAGACTGAGGACGTATTCGGGATCCCAGTAGCGGTAGGCGCGATCCAGCGGGCGCCGGGGATGGTTGTGGATGGCCATTTTGATGTCGTATTCACGCACCAGTTTTTCGATGAGATCGAAGGCGTCCTCGGCGGGTTCGGAGACGACGATGCCGACGTTCATGGCGCGGCAGAAATCGAAGATCTTGCGGCATTCGGTTTCGTCATTGGGCAGTTTGACGACGCCGTAACCGATGGGGGTGAGGCCGAGTTCTTTGAGTTTGGCCTGGACGGCGGCTCGGGCTTCGGGGCTGGCGTTGTGATCAAATTTGCTTTTGGGATCTGCCTTGTCCATGAGGTGACCGGGGAAGAACTCGACGGTTTTTCCTCCGCAGGCAGCGATTTTTTCCAGCGCGGTCATCAGGTCGAAGGCCTTGAAGGTGTAGGCCTGACAGCCGGCGTAGAAGGAGCCAACCTTGGCGGAGTCTGGCAGGGGATCGGCGGCGGAACTGGTGCTGGCGAGGCCGAATCCCAGGCTAGCACCGAGGCTCAGGAGGAGGGAGGAAAAGAGACGAGTCATGGGCGATCTGAACGCGGTGGGCAGGGGGTTCTTGCGGGGGCTTTTGGGTCGTGGTTAGGGCTGGGGGGCGGTGTCGATGACGGGGAGGAGGAGACGGGAGGGATGCGCGGCCTGATGCAGGATGGCGTGGGTGGCGGCCTGGGTCTGGCTCATCCCATCGCGCCGCTGGGGGGCTCCGGTTTGGGGATTGGGATCGTAGAGCGGTGCGCCGGTGCAGGCGAGGGTGGCGCGCAGGCGGTGGCCTTGGTTGAGGATGATGCTGGTCCAGCCGATGTGCCATTTCAATGGGGTGGGCTGGTCGGGGGTGAGCAGGGCCTGGTGATCGAAGCCCTCCCGGTAGCGAGCGCGGAAGGGATACTCCATGAGTACGATGGAGCGGCCGTCGGGATAGACATCGGAGAGGCGGAGGATGAGGTCGGTGTCTGGCACGGAGGTTTGGACCCAGCATTCGGCGAAGATTTCACCGGTGATCTCGAGCGGCTGGGTGAGGGGATCGGTGGTCCAGGTGCGGACGTCTTTTTGGGCCTCAAAGTCGCGACCATCTCGGGCTCCGAGAAAGGAGCGTCCGGGGATGCTCATGGGCTGCTGGGGATCGCAGGGCAGGTCGGTGTGGCTGGCGGGAGCGGTGGGGGCCTGGGCGGAGAGGCCGGCGTCTTCCCGGAGGTAGTAGCTGATCGTACGGCTCTTGGGCGGCCAGTTCTGGGCCTGACGCCAGACATTGCCGGGTGCACCGGGCTCGCCGACGGCTCCCATGACGTAGTAGCGCACGGGGGGATCGTTTTCGATGCCGTTGTCGGCGTCTTTGAGCCAGTGGTCAAACCAGCGGGTCATGTGATCCAGCTCGGGCCAGGTGGCATTTTCGGGGTAGGTCAAGTCTCCGACCCGGCTGCCTTTGTTCAGCCGCCCGTGCAGCCAGGGTCCGAGCAGGAGCTGCTGCAGCGCGCCACTCCGCCGCCCGCGGAAGCTGCCGATGCTGCCCTGGACCATGAAGTCATACCAGCTGCCGATGGTAAAACAGGGCACCCGCATCTCGTCGAAGTGCAGGGAGCAATCCTCGTCTTGCCAGTAGGCGTCGTAGTCGGGGTGGCGATCCCATTCGTCGAGCAGGGCGATGTTGTCCTCGGGATTGCGGCAGTTTTTTCCAAACTCCGCAAAGCGGCTGGGCCGGGTGACGCCCCCGATCCGGTAGCCCTCGTGAAACAAGCTCAAACCGGTATCCACCATGTACTGGCAGGTCAGATGCGGGGGCTGGGTGACGGCCAGGAAATTCTGCGCGTAACCGCCCTGAGAGCTGCCAAAGCTGCCGACGCGTCCGGTGCACCAGGGCTGGGCCGCCAGCCACTCGCAGGTGTCGTAACCGTCCTTCTTTTCCCCCCAGCCCAGGGCTCGGTAACCGACGTAGCGGCCCTCACTCTGCTGCGCTCCGCGGAAGCTGACCATGGCCACCGCGTAACCATAGGCGGCGAGTTGAGCGGCCTTTTGTCGGGTGGACGGGCCGCTGATGGCGGCGTAACGCTGCTCAAAGAGCGCCGGCCAGGGACCCTCCCCCGGCGGCAGAAAGAGCCAGGCGGAAAGGTGGATGCCATCGCGCATGGGGATCATCACCTGCTGCTCGCGAACATCAGCAGGATCGATGGGCGGAGTCTCCTGGGCGAAGCTGGCGGTGAGAGGGAGGAAGAGGAGGGCGGCGGTCAAACAACGCATGCTCTAACCAACGCGTCCAAAGGGGCGGAACTCGCGGCGCGGAAAGACTTGCGAGGGCGCGGAGACGGGGTGACAGATTGAGGCTCCAGCCATCGCTGAGAGCGGAGGTTTTTCCGCCCTGTGGACCCTCCCCCAACCTTCAACCCCCACCTCAACCTTTATGGCAGACATCACCACCAGCGCCGCAGACAAGAAAGAAAAAGAATACTTCACCGAAGTGCCGCAGCAGGCACCGGGCTTCTTTCTCAAAGGCAGCCACCAGTACGACTGGGGCTTGAAAAACCGCCTCAGTCGAGTGTTCGATCCCAAAGACGGCCGCACGGTGATGCTGGCCTTTGACCACGGCTATTTCCAAGGCCCCACCACCGGCCTCGAGCGCGTGGACCAGACCATCCTGCCGCTGGCTCCGTATGCCGACTGCCTGATGCTCACCCGCGGCATCCAGCGCAGCATCATCCCCGCCTCCACGCAAAAGGCCATCGCCCTGCGCGCCAGCGGCGGCACCAGCATGGTCAGCCCGTTTGAAGAGTGGGAAGGTGAGCTGGACGGCAAGCCGTTCAAAATGAGCCGCCCCGGCTTCGAGCCCCTGTCCAATGAGAGCACCGCTTTGACCATTGAGGAGGCCATCCGCCTCAACGCCTCCCTGCTGGCCGTGCAGGTTTTCGTCGGCAGCGCTTACGAGCGGCAGTCGCTGAAAAACCTCACCGATCTGGTGGACGGAGCCAGCCGGTACGGCATCGGCGTCATGGGCGTGGTGGCCGTGGGCCGCGCCATGGCTCGGAATGCGCAGTACTTCCGCCTCGCCACCCGCATCATGGCGGAACTCGGAGCCAACGTGGTGAAGTGCTACTACACCGACGAAGACTTTGAGACCATCACCAGCTGCTGCCCGGTGCCGATCGTCATCGCCGGCGGCAAAAAGCTGCCAGAGCTGGACGCGCTGAAGATGAGCTACAACGCCATCCAGCAGGGAGCCAGCGGCGTCGATATGGGCCGCAACATCTTCCAGTCCGACGCCCCCGTGGCCATGATGCAAGCCGTGCGCGGCGTCGTGCACGAAGGCCTCAGCCCCGAGCAAGGCTACGAGAAGTATCAGGACCTCAAGTCCCAGGGCTAACCGCCCCCTCCCCCTTCCCCAGCCGGACGCCGCCCCGCGCAGCGTCCGGCTGTTTTTTTTGGCGATTGTCACCCGGCTCCGACCGCGTACACTATGCCTCATGAAAAATCGGGTGCCTCAAATCCTCCCCCTCCTGGGTCTGCTGCTGCTGGGCCTCACCCCGCCACTGCCCGCGCAATTTCCCGAGCAGCCAGATTTCGCCCGTGCCGAGCGGGAACTGCGAGCCTGGGCGGACCGGGGAGACATGGATGCGCAGTTCGAACTCGGCATCCGCCTCATCACCGGAGAGGGCGTCAAAAAGGATGAAAAGGCCGGACTCGACTACGTGACCAAGGCTGCCGAGCAGGGCCAACCCCGTGCCCAGCACGTCATGGGCACACTCTACGCCGATGGCACCGTGGTGAAAAAAGACCTCGCCCAGGCCTTTGCCTGGTTCCTCAAAGCCGCGGAAAATGGCCTGCCCATGGCGCAGCACACCGTCGGCGTCTCTTACGAGCTGGGTGAGGGCGTGGAAAAAGACCCCGCCGCCGCCACCGAGTGGTTTAAAAAAGCCGCCGCGCAGAATTACCTGCCCTCCGTCTCCGCCTACGCCTCGAAGCTGGAGCGTGGCCAGGATGGCGCGGAGAAAGACCCCGCCATGGCCGCGCTGCTGTATTTGAAAGCCGCCCGTCAGGACTACGTGCCCGCCATGTCCCGGTTGGCCTATCTTTACTACTCTGGCAATGGTGTGCCGGTGGACTACCGCCGCGCCTTTGGCTGGTATCAGCGTGCCGCACGGGGTGAGAGCCCCTGGTCGGTGAATGATCTGGCCTGGTTTTTGGCCACCTGCCCCGATGAGAGCCTGCAAAATGGCAACCAAGCCGTGCTCGTGGCCAAAGAAGCGCTGAAAATGGTGGCAGAGGCCGGGGAAGATCAGCGCTACGAAATGCTGGACACCGTGGCCGCCGCGCTCGCTCGCAATGGCGAATTTGCCGAGGCCGTGCTGTGGCAGAAAAAGGCCCTCTCCCTGCTCAAGGAAGGCCAAGAGGAAGATCCCAAACAGAAAGAGGAGATGGTCAAGGAACTCAACGACCGGCTCAAACTCTACCAAAAACAATTGCCCTACGCCGACCGCCCCGCTGAGAGCACCCAAGGAACCGAACCACTACCGCAAGACACCATCCTCGAAGATGAAGGCATCCCCGATGCGCCCCCACCGCCGAAGGATGCACCCAAAAAAGGCAAAGGCACCGTCGTCTGAGCATCGCCTCCTGCGTCGTCACCGCCCACGTGATCGCCGCGCTAGATCCGCACAAAACAGCGCCACACCCACCCAGATTAGCGCAAAAGACGCCCAGCGGGAGGGTGGCATCGTCTCGCCATACACAAAAGCTCCCAGCAGGAATTGCCCGCTCGGCGCGAGGAATTGCAGCACCCCGAGCAGCGAGAACGGCAGTTCCCGCGCCGCTTTGGCAAAGCCCAGCAACGGCGCAGCCGTGACGAAACCCAGCCCCGCGATGAGCAGCAGATGCTGCGGCGTACCATCCCCCCAGATCTGCGCACCCCGCGCCTGCGCCCACACCAGATAGGCCACCGAAAAAGGCAGCCACACCAGCGTCTCCACCCCCAGCCCCGCCAGCGAGCCCAGCGGAGATTGCCGCCGCGCCAGTCCATAGGCGCAGAAGGACAGCGCCAGGCACAGCCCCACCCACGGCACCCGCCCCAGCAGCACCACCTGCGTCAGCACGCCGAGCCCCGCGCAGCCGATGCTCCACACCTGCCAACGCGTCAGCCGCTCCCCGAGCCAGACGCGTCCAATCAGCACGCTGATCAGCGGGCTGATGAAATACCCCAGGCTCGCCTCCACAATGCGCCCATTCTGCGCCGCCCACACGTAGAGCGTCCAATTCGCCGCCAGCAGGCAACCGGAAAAAAGGTGCACCCGCAGCACCTCCGGCTGGCGCAGGCCGCGCACCCAGGCTTTCCACTCACCCGACCACGCCAGCATCGGCAGCAGCAGCAGCATCGTCCAGCCCACCCGCTGCCCCACCACCAGATCCGAAGTCAAAAACCCCAGCGTCTTCCAATACACCGGCAGCACGCCCCACAGACCAAAAGCCACCAAGGCACCCACAAGGCCGCTGCGGGAGAGAGACGGAGGATCGCTTTTCATCCAGAGGGGGAAAGGCCAAGCTGCAAGCCCGCCTGCGCCGTCACTTCAGAGGCCGTGCCACCAGGATGCCCGCATTCGTGCGGTAACGCTTCAGGTAGTCCGTCAGACGGCTGTCAACGACCACCTTGCCCGCGTTGCGTGGGGAGCTGGCGTGCATGAAATGCAGCACCCCCTTTTGCCGCAGCGCGATGCCCACATGCGACGTCCCATAGCCGTCGCCATCGCGGCTGATGACGCCGATGATATCGCCATTTTGCAGCTTCGGCTCCACCGCCGCCACCTGAGAGATCGGGATCATGTAGAGCGGCCGCTTGCGTAGCCCGGCCTCCAGCTTCGAGATGCCCGCGCGATTGGCCGCGCTGTTTTTCATGTAGCGATAGCGGTCCGCATTGATCGTCATCTCCCGCGCCACATTGGGCACCGCCTTGCCGCCGAGCTGACGCGTAAGATCCTGCACCAATCCGCGCCGGTCATTGTCGCGCGCCCAATCCTCCAGGTAGTGCAGGCGGGAGAGGTAACTGCCATCGCAGCTCCCGCCCCAGTAGCGATCCTGCTCCAGCCAGCCCAGCATGGCACGCGGTGTCCATTGCGCCGTCGGCTGCTCGCACAGGCGGGCGAAGGCCAGGGCGCTTTCAAAAAACGTCCAGCAGTCCAGTCCGTTGAGATTGCAGGAGGGAGCCTCGATGCGGTCGTCGATCTCCAGCGTGAAGCCCTTGTAAGGCGTGCCCACCAGCAGCTGGCCAAACCACGCCACCCGCTCACCGATCGGCAGCCCCCGCAGCGCGTCCGCCTTGGGAGCCGCAGCGGCCACCACCTGCTGAAACCGCGCCTGACCGCGAAAGCAAACCTCCATCGGCAGGCTGGGCTGACCGAGGGAAAAACTCCCCCCCAGGATTCCACACCCGCCCAGCAGCACACACAGCGTCTTCGTCATGCCTCCACTCTGCACCGATCCCGCTCCAGCTCAACGCGGGAAATAAAGGATGGCGCTCTTCCGACGCCGTGAGGTAAGCTGCGCGGAAATGACGCGCCGAATTCCCGTCTGGCTGTCTTTCTCTGTGGTGGTGGGGCTGGTGGGATGCCAGGGTCCAGGCATCGTACTGCCCAGTGGGTCGCATCCGGAGGACTTCAAGGTCCTGAGGTCGGGTGCTGCAGAGATGCTGATCACTGGCACCTGGGAGCGCGGTGAGCCCGCAGGTCAATTGGAGCGGCTCCGGCTCAATCAAGACACCGCCTTTTCCGTCATCACCGATTCCGCAGACCCCGCCTTGAAGGGCTTCCGTCCCGTCGGCCTCAGTGTGGTTCCGCGATCCACCGCTCCGGGGTGGCGTGGGAAGACGCTGATCTATGCCGTTACGGCGGGCACGAAGACGATGCCTTCCGGCGTGCTGGTGTTTGAATGGACCGGGCAGCAGGCGCAGTATCTCGCCACCTTGCGACCCCAGTCTGGCGGCATCCTGCCCCGGCTCAACGCGGTGACTGCGCTGCCCAACGGCATCGTTTTTGTCACCGCCTTTCGGCCGCTGTCCCGTGCAGCGGCGGCGGCACCGGCATGGCAGCCTCTGCCCGCTGGCAAGGCACCTCCTGGAGATTCCCTGCTGCGATTTTTGCCCGACGCGACAGCCGCAGCGGGGCTGGGGAGCTGGGCGGTCTGCTCGGGTGGCTGGGGCGGAGCCAATGGCATCGGCATCAGTGCCGACCATCGCCTGCTCCTGGTCGCTGGATTTCATAAAAAGCGGATTCACGGCCTGCCGCTCGATGCCGCGACGGGCAGCCTGGACTTTGCGAAAAAAAGCACGCTCCAGCTGCGTGGGCATCCCGACAATTTGACGCCTCTGGCCGGCGGTCATTGGCTGGCCTGCACGGTGCCCAGTCGATTGGGATCCGGCGTTCGTCTCATCGCGGAGGAACGGCTGCCGCTGCGGACGCCCTACCTCCTGGCGCGGTGTCACGCGGAGGAGTTCAGCCTGCAGCCGCTGCGCCGCGTCAGCCGCACTCCGCTCCCCCGCCGCATTTCCCAGCCCTCTACCGTGTGGCGGGACGGTGCTTCTTTTTACACCAGCCGTGTCCGTCAGGCCGGTTTGGTGCGTTGGTAATCCCTCCTCCCGAACATGAACGCGCACTCCCTCCTCCACCTCGGTGGCCTGGCCGCCGTCGGCCTCAGCCTCGTCGCCTGCAAATCCTCCCGGCCCAGCCTCGTGCCCCTCGACGAACCTCAAGCCGAGGGCAATCGACCATGGCGGGCCGAGATCCATGCCCAGCAGGATCTGGTGGCGGAAGAAAAATACATCCAGCAGCGCCGCGCGGCGGTGGGGGTGCCAGCAGATCAGCCGACGGTGGCACTGTGCTTCTCTGGGGGCGGAGAGCGCGCGGCGACGATCTGCCTGGGTGTGCTCCAGGGTCTGGAGGAAAAGGATTTGCTGAAACGGGCCGACTACCTCAGCTCCGTTTCGGGCGGCTCCTACGCGGCGTCTTGGTTTGTCTCCCACCTGCTGCCGGCCGGTCATGGCGTGGTCAAGTCGGAGCAAAACCTGTATCGCGGCGGCTATGCCTCCTACAGCGATGACCGCGCTACGTTGCTCGGCCTGCGCCCTCTGCCTGCGACCCTCGATGCGCCGGGAGGCGGGGTGGACGAGCTGGAAGCGCGGCGTGGGTTTGTGCTGGGGAAATACAACATGAACCTCACCTGGCTGGTCCCGCTGCATCTGAGCACCTTGCCTCCCGCTTACGTCTTCGACATCGGCCTGCACTGGAAGCCTCTGCGGGGCAAGTTCAACTGGCATCACCCCGCCTATCACTACGATCGCGCCATCCGCCGCACCTACCTCATCGCGCCCGAACAGCTCATCCCCGGCCAAAGCGATCGCGTGGATGGACCCTTCGGCGGTCAACCGCACGACGTTCGGCTCAACGAGATCAATCCCCTCGGTCATCCCGCGCCCTATCTGGTCATCAACGCCACTCAAGGCAATACGCCCGATCCCGCAGCGCGCTTCACTCACCGGGCTCAGGCCTTCGAGTTCAGCCGTCACTCGGTCGGCGGTCCCTTTCTCGGCTACATCCACTCCGATCACTTCGGATTTCCGGTCGTCGGCACCCTGCACCGACCCGATGGCAGTGGTCAGGTCAGCCTGCGCTCCAATCCCATCCGCGGCCTGCCCGGTTACACCACCAAACCCCTGCGTCTCGCCACCGCCGTCGCAGCCTCCGGTGCGGCGTTTGATCCCAATGGCGGTGGTGAGCCCGTGGATGGCAAATTCCAGTGGCCACCCGAGGACGGGAGCATCCAGCCCGAGAAAAAGAACGGGGGCGTTCTGTGGAAACTCATCTGCCAGCTCTTCAACGTCTATACCCGCCAGCAAAACCGCAACTTCTCCATGCGCCAACCCGGCCAGGCGGACAACGACGATCGCTGGACCTCCCTCGGCCAAGTCGGAGATCGCCTGCGCGAAGTCACGATCGACCGCATCCGCCCCTCGCATCGCTCCAACAGCCTGATCCTCACCGATGGTGGTCATTACGACAATCTCGGCATCTACACCATCCTTCATCGCCCATCCGTGAAGCAGATTTGGGCCTTCGATGTGGTGCAGGACGGAGATTACAAATTCAAAAGCTGGCTCCAGCTCATCAAACTGCTGGAAGCCCGGGGGTGGGATGTAAAAGCACGGCCCGGCAACTGGCTACCGACCGAACCACCGAGCGGTGCCGAATTGGGCAAGGTCTGCCTGCTCCCACCCGGCAAAAGCATTCCTGTCAAAAATGGAACCGACGTCTGGACCGATGATCCAGTGTTCATCTACGATCTCACCCATGCTGCCACCGGCCGCTCCGTCGTTCTGTACTACGTGAAGAGCAGTTACCGCCTCAATGACGGCGCGGAGTTCGGCCCAGAGGTACCGGCATTCTTCGCCCACTATCGCAAGACGGCAGGCCTGACCAACAAGACCGGGCATCGCTTTCCCCACACCAGCACGGGCAACGTCTCCTTCTCCCAGCGGGATTTCGAAGCCTACCGCCAGATCGGCCGCGTCCTGGCGTGGAAGCTGGCGGAACGCAAGCCCTGATGGCAGACTCGCGAAGCCTATGCTACCCGGTGGCATGATGCCCCGCTCCCCTCTCGTTACCGCCCTCGCCCTGCTCTTCAGCGCCCTCGTCCCCCGCGCCTCGGCAGCGCCCGAGACGGTGGATGCCGATGTCTGCGTCTATGGTGCCACGCCCTCCGGCATCCTCGCCGCCATCGCCGTGCGGCGGGCCGGGCACAGCGTGGTGATCATCGAGCCCAGCCGCTGGGTCGGCGGCATGCTCGGCGCCGGTTTGAAGCCGCTGCAGGATTGCCCCAACTTCAACGCCACCGGCGGTCTCACCCACGAGCTGCTGCCCCAGCTCGGCACCGGCGCGCCCCGGCTGGTGGAGGCCGCCCGCGGCAGCCTCGATCCCTCCGCGATCCGGCGGGATTTTCAAAACCTGCTCGACCAGCATCACCTGCGCGTCATCCACGATCACCGCATCGCCTCCATCGAAAAAAACGGCACCACCCTGTTGGCCGCCACCTTCGACCGCGCGCCGTTTGATCCCCTCGGCTGCCCCGTCGCCCAGCCGGAGATCGCCGCCGCCCTGCGCGTCACCGCCCGCGTCTTCATCGACGCCAGTTATGAGGGCGACCTCATGCCGGCCGCCGGCGTTCCCTCTCGCGTCGGACGCGAATCCAGCGCGGAGTATGGGGAGGAACTCGCCGGTGTGCGCGAGCCCATGGAGCAGGCCGAGATCGACCCCTTCGTCACTCCCGGTGATCCCCAAAGCGGGCTGCTGCCCTGGGTGGAAGACGACGATGGCCTCCCTCTCGGCTCCGCCGACGGCAACACCCAAGCCTACAACTACCGCTACTACACCACCTCCGATCCCGCCCACCGCGCCCCTCTCACCCCACCCGCTGACTACAACGCCAGCGAGTTCGAACTCGTCGGTCGCTACATCGCCCACCTCACCGCCACCACGCCCGATGCCGACACCCTCCGCCAGCGTCTGGTGGGCATTTTCCCCGGCTGGAAAAACTCGGGCGAGTGGAACTACCAACGCAGCTCCCTTTTCTCCATGGCCCCGCTCGGCATCAGCCAGCTCTACGCCGCGGGTGATGCCGCCGAAAAAGCCCGCGTCTGGAAGGCGCATCAAAATTACCTGCGCGGCCTCCACCATTTCATGAGCACCGACCCGCGCGTGCCCGCCGCCTACCGGCAGGAAATGGCCGCGCTCGGCCTCGATCTCCGCGCCCATCCCGACACCGCCGGCTGGCCCCACCAGCTCTACATTCGCGTCGCCCGCCGCCTCCAGGGCCGCTACACCGTCACCGCCGCCGATGTCTATAACCGCACTCAGATCGACGACCCCATCGCCCTCGCCCAATACGGCATCGACACCTATCCCGCGCGTCGTCTCTGGGGTCGGGATGAAAACGGCAAAACCTGGGTCGCCATCGAAGGCAAAATGTTCGTCGGCGGCTCCAAAGGCCCCACCAACCAACCCTACCCCATCCCCTACCGCGCCATCACCCCCCAGGCCGAGCACGCCACCAACCTCCTCGTCCCCGTTTGTTTCTCCGCCTCCCACCTCGGCTACGCCTCCGCCCGCATGGAGCCCGTCTTCATGATCTGCGGGCAATCCGCCGGCATCGCCGCCGTGCGCGCGTTGGAAGAAAACACCACCGTGCAGGACATCGACGCCACCGCCTTTCAAGCCGCCCTGCTCGCCGCGCATCAAAAGCTCACCTGGGATCCCGCCACCGACATCGCCCCCGGCGCGGATCGTTACCAGTTCGACCACCTGCTCCGCCAAGCCGACGCCAACGCCGACGGCAGCATCTCCCAAGCCGAATGGGACACCGCCAAAAACGGATGGGAATGGCTCTTCGAAAAGATCGACACCGACGCCAACGGCCAGCTCAGCCAAGCCGAATACGCCGCCTTCCAGACCCTGAAACAGCAAGACCCCGACTGGGCCAAAACCCTGCGGTAACTCCGCCCGCTCCCCGGAGTGGCAACCCTTGCTCCTGCCGCCTCCACCTCGCCACGCTGCGAAAACCTTCTCGCAGCTCCATCCTGCAACCGGGTTCACCTTTCCATCCTCTCTGTGACGGCGGAAGCTTGGGGGGAGGAAATGGGCTGCCTTCTCGACATTTTTTACCTCCAATCTTTTACCAAAGTCCATCCAGAGGACCGGCATCGCTCCAGCCCATTGTCTCCCTCCGACCCTCTCCGTTCTGAAGGTTCGACGCCCTCCATCCCCGATTCTCGCGAAATGCACCTGCTCGACGAGAACATCGCAGCCTCACCCGCTCAGGAAAATGGACATTTTTCTCTACGCGGCTCCCGCGAAATCTGACGTTTTGACAAACGCAGCTGCGATCTTGTGGAGCCACTGCAAAAAAACGCCCGGTCGGAGGGACCGGGCGTTGGGGCTTTGGGGGGATTGATTCGTTGGCAGGCTTACAGCTCTTCTCCCACGGCGTAGCGGACGAAGCGGCGGATGTTGATGTTCTCGCCGAGTTCCGCGATCTTGGCTTTCACCAGATCGGAGATGCTCATTTTGTCGTCCTTGATGAAGGGCTGCTCCACGAGGCACAGGTCGGAGTAGAATTTCTCCATCTTCCCATCGACGATTTTGTCGATGATGTTGGCGGGTTTGCCTTTGACTTGTTCGGCGGCGATTTCCCGCTCTTTGGCGATGAGTTCCTCAGGCACTTCGGAACGCTCCAGATAGCGAGGATTGGCGGCGGCGATGTGGAGGGTGATGTCTTTCACCAGCTCCTGGAAGTTCTCGTTCTTGGCGACGAAATCGGTCTCGCAGTTGATTTCGATGAGCACGCCGACGCGGCCGCCCATGTGGATGTAGGAGGCGATGACGCCTTCTTTGGTTTGGCGGTCGGCCTTTTTATCGGCTTTGGCGATGCCTTTTTTGCGCAGCAAGGTCTCCGCAGCTTCGAGGTCGCCCTGGGCTTCCGTGAGGGCCGCTTTGCATTCCATCATGCCAGCGTTGGTTTTGTCGCGGAGCGTTTTTACGAGTTGAGCGGTAATTTCAGCCATGAGAAGTATCGGATCAGGTTTGGGGGGGAAGAAGAATGGCGGCACCCCGGGCAGAGGTCCAGCGGTGCCAGATGAAGAAAACGTTGGTAACCGGGCGGGTAGAGCCCGCCCGGCCATGCGTTGCGTTTAGCGGCGGGCCTCAGCCGTGGCCACGATCACCGGATCAATCAGCTTTTGCAGGATGATGCGGATGGAGCGGATGGCGTCATCGTTGGAGGCGATGGGGTAATCCACCACGTCGGGATCGGCGTTGGTATCGACCATGGCCACGATGGGGATCTTCAAGCGGCGGGCTTCGTTGACGGCGATGTGCTCACGGGCGGAGTCCACGATGACGACGGCGTCCGGCAGACCTTTGAGATTGCGGATGCCGCGCAGGTTGCGGTCCAGCTTGAGGCGCTCGCGGTTCAGACTGGCCAGCTCCTTCTTGGACATGGCCTTGAATTCGGGCTTTTTCTCGATGTCTTCGAGGTAGGCAAGACGGGCCACGCTCTTGCGGATGGTCTCCATGTTGGTGAGGGTGCCACCCAGCCAGCGATGGTTGACGTAGTGCTGACCGCAGGCTTCAGCGGCTTCGCGCACGGCTTCCTGGGCCTGGCGCTTGCAACCGACAAACAGGATGCTCTTGCCTTTGCGAGCCAGCTCGCTGAGGAAGTCAGCGGCGGCATCCACCTGATGCAGCGTTTCCTCGATGTTGAGGATGTGGATTTGATTGCGGGATTCGAGGATGAATTGCTTCATCTTCGGGTTCCAGCGGCGGGTTTGGTGGCCAAAGTGCACACCGGCTTCGACGAACTCGACGAGGATGGGATCGGACATGGAGGGGGATGGAGGCGTGGTGGGCTTCTGCACGCTTGGTTGCGATTCCCGGCCAGGGGAGGCAACGCGGCGCTCAGTCAGGAAGACGGATCCAGAAGACCGACCGTTAGGGTTTCGGTTCTTTCGCGACGATGGGGAGAATCCCGCAGCAGGGGCGAAAGGGCGGGCACTCTACGAGGCACCCACCATCCCGCAAGGGATTTTTCAGCTCTTCAGAATGGACGCCAGGGTCGCGGATGAGAGTTGGTCAAAGATGAGGGTAAAAAATGTTGATGGCTGGGTTGCGTCGGACTCCTGATACCCAACCGCTTTCGCCCCAATGCCGACTCTGGGACTCTACTTTTCGCAGCTCTTACGGGCAAAGGAAGCCGCAAAATCAAGCGACACACCTGTGTTGCTGCAAATTCACCTCAGATTGGACATATAATTTTCAATAGCCGCGATAACCTGATTTCGTGTCAGCCTAGGTGGCTTGCACTTGGCCGCCCATGATCTTCCTGGATGCATTTCGTCCCAAGATGGCCGCATGCCTCCGTAGCGGCCAGCACCGGGATCATGATTCCCAAATCCCTCCACAACCTGATTCCAAAGTGGTTGAAACCGTTGGATAATCAATGTCTCGCCAAGTGAAATCCAAATATCATCGACGACAAGGCATCGGTATTTGAAGTCTTGAATACTCAGGGAATCAACTGCCTCGATTGATGCGCGGTGTTCTTGCAAACGCTTCGACAAAGCTATTGACTCGAGGGACGCATCTGAGTTTGTCCCTTTTCTTCCTCCCTTCGGGATCGCCTTACCGACATATATTGGATACTTGGCAGCTTGCCTGTTTAGATCACTCAATGGCTTGTAACTGGGAAACGATCCGCTGTAGTAGATGGCGTAAATACCAGCACCGAAAAAGTTGCTCACTCCAGCCAGAGGTAAAGCTGGGCTCTCCAGCAGTGCGTCAATGACGCTCTTGCCGAGGTTTTGCTTTGAAAGGGGGTTAAATACCGACTCGTATTCCATTCAATGCCTGTAGATGGTTGAAGATCGATGAGGCGACTGCCTGAGCTAAAGCAACTGGAACAGCATTTCCGAGTTGTCTCATGCTCTCTGTCCATGAGCCTGAAAACATGTATTCATCCGGAAAGGTTTGAATGCGAGCTGACTCCCTGACGGAAAAATACCTAACCTTTCCGTTGCCGTAATTGAGCATGTTTTCCCCTCCGGGAACGCCATGATCTCCAGCTTTGAGGGCTTTGGCAGGCTCATCCCAAGGACTGCCTGTATGGCCTGGATACGATTTGGCCCCGGGTTGGTAAACATGATTTAAATGATCACTATCATTCTTAGGGTGCGGTAGGCCGACGAGGGCATCCCGCACGGTTTTCCATCTCGTGCATGTCTGAAACAAACTGTCTGGAGCAACACGGGAAACTTTGGCGCGAAGGTTGGCGGGAGGCACTTCCAAGCCGGAAAGGCCATGTTCCCTCCAGTAACTTCCCGTCACATACTTCTGGCGAAGAAGTTCTTCCGAGGAAGAAACAGGGGCGGGGAAAAACCACTTCGCATCAAGGTCGGAGCGAAACCCAACGAAGAATACACGATGCCGCCGTTGCGGGACGCCGTAATCCGCTGCATCCGCGAGATGGATGCTGACTTGGTAGGTCAATCCGTTGATCCGCCCCTTTGATGTATGGTGCTTTTGGAGCCGCCGAAGGTTTGCGTCCCATGATATATTCTGAGAAGTCGGGAAATCGGGGTAGGTGAGCTGAAGTCGGACATACTCGACATAATCATGAAAGGCCTGTCTCAAAAGCCCACGGACGTTCTCAAACATAAACGCCTTGGGGCGCAGTTCGCGCACAGCCCTTACAGCCGCTGGGAACATGTCCCTCTGATCGTCATACCCGCGAGCCTTTCCACCGATAGAGAACGGCTGGCAGGGCGGCCCTCCTGCCACGAGATCAACCGGGCCAAGTCCTGCGAAATCGACTTTCCGTACATCCGCCTCGATCAAATTCCATTGAGGTCGATTAAGGCGCAAGGTAGCGCATGCATCTTTGTTTCGCTCTACCAACGCAACATGTTCGAAGCCAGACGCTTCGAGACCAAGCGCGAGACCTCCCGCTCCTGAGAATAGTTCGATTGAGCGCATGATTCAGATTTGCAAGGAATAGGCGGCGACTCTTTAATTGCCTAGGTCTAGACCGGGGCGACGGCGAGCGCAAGACTTCGC
>JAGRPD010000114.1 GCA_020439875.1 Verrucomicrobiales bacterium | reverse complement strand
TCGACCGCTGCTGCAGGGCTGTCGAGGCGGCAGCCATGGACTGGTGCTGCCCGGTGAAATGCGGGGGTTGGTTTCGCGGGCTTTTGGGATTCAATCGTTCATGCCGTCGGTGGCTCCCCAGGGGTCGATTTGACGGAGCTTCTTGCTTTCCAAATGACGGTAGATGTCGGGCAGGTCGAGCTGCTGGAGGACGCCGGGGAGGAGCTGGGCGTAGGGCCAGCGGTAGTCTTCGGTCTCGGCGACTTCGGTGTAGGAGGTGAGCGCGTTTTTGAGGGTGACCTGGGCGACTTCGGGGCTGAGGGGGGCGGCGAAGGCGGCGGCGAGGGCTCCCCAGCCGCGTCCGGCGAGGTGGATTTCTTCATGCCCCTGATCTTTCAGCCAGGTGAGGACGCGGAGGATATCATGCACCTTTTGACCGAGGTAGGGCCGTCCGAGCATGAGGGACTGGGCGGTGAGGAAGTAGTCGCTGCCGTAGGGGCGGAGGAATTGATCGGAGCCGCAGATGTCGGGCTGTGAGTCGCCGATACCGCGGACGTCCATGGCGTAGAAGGCGGCGTCGGGTTCGGCGGTGAGGAGTTCCTGCACCAGGGGCTCGGCCCGCAGTTCGGCATCGGCGGAGCGGTGGGAGACGTAGAGCACGGCGCGGCGGGCACCGCGTGGGGGGCGGGAGACGAGCTGGTCATCATGCAGGCGGGTGACGAGGGCGTGGACGCGGGGTTCGGTCTCGACGGCGTAGGTGGCGTAGCCTTTGGCGGGATACTTGCGGCTGCCCATGCTGCGGAGGATGCGGTAATCGGGGACGGTGTCGGGGGTGGGCGGGAGCTTGAGGAGATCGCGCAGGGCGGTCTGCAGGGCGGGGCCGTCGAGCGGGGCTCGCTGCGCGGAGAGCGCGCGGCTGCGTTCTTGGCTGAAAGAGAAGACGGTGCGGCTGGTGGCGTCGGTGCCGATCTGACCCTGGGGGGTGGCCCAGAGGGTTTCGTCTTTTTCAATGACGAGTGGGGGCTCGGTGGTGGCGTCGGAGACGGCGGTGATGGAGTTGAAAAAGCGGTACATGGCTTCGCGATTCTCCTGGGTGTAGCCGTGGTAGGTGGGGCCGATGTGAAGCTGGATGTTGCTGGCTTCTCCGAGGAGGTCGTAGAGGGGGAGCAGGCGGCGCAGGGTATCCTCTCCGCCGCGGGCATCGAAGTAATCGCGCTCTTTGGCGAGGATGATGACGGGTTTTGGGGCCATGGCGGCGAGGAAGTCGGAGTGATCGAGATCGAGCGCCATGGCGTTGGGTGGGCACTGCTCGGTGTCGGCGGGGAGTTCGTTTTCGGCGTTGTGACGGAAGGTGGTGACGAAGCAAGCGGGTGCGGCCATGGTCCAGCGAGTTTCATTGCCGCAGAGCCAGGTGGTCTGGGTGCCGCCGCCGGAGTTGCCGGTGACGCCGAGGTGTTGGGGATCGACCTCGGGACGGGTGAGCAGGTAGTCGAGGGCGCGGATGCCATCCCAGGTGAACCAGGTGCCGAGAAACTCGCCCACGAGGGTCAGTTGGTTGCCGGCCTGGATGTGCTCGCTTACGCTGCCGCCGTAGCGGGATTTGAGGCCGTCTTTGAGGTATTGAAAGCGCTCACCCTGGCCGATGGGATCGTAGATGAGGCAGATGTAACCTTGGCGGGCTAGGCCCTGGGCGAAGCTTTGATAGGCTTCGGCGCATTTTCCATTCAAAGAGTGGCCGCAGACGCCGACGACGCCTGGCAGGGGCAGGGGACGATCGGTGGGGAGGTAGAGATTGGCGGTGACGGGAAAACCGGGACGGCTCTCGAAAATGACTTTTTCAATGCGGTAGCCGTCGCGCTCCAGGGAGCCGGTGACGCGGGCGTTGAGCGGGGTTTTTTCCGGCAGTGGGCCGAAGCATTGGCGGATGCGCTGCTGGACGGAGGTCACGTAGGCCTGGGCGTCGGCGACGTTGCGGATGGCGGCGCGGCGTTGGTCGCCGCGGGCTTCGGCTTCGCGCACGCGATCCACGACCCACTCCTGCACCATGCGGGGAAAGCGATTCAGCGGGGCCAGCTCCTGGGCCGCGAGGGGGGCGGCGAGACTGAGCAGGGGGAGCAGCAGGTGCGGGATTTTGCGGGGGGTGGAAATGGCGGACATGGAGCGGATTCAACGCGGCTCGGGGGAGTCGTTCATCATCGGAGCGGTGAATTGGGGGCGGAAAGTGGCGTCGATTTTTTTTAGGGTGGCGGAGAAATCCTCTCGCCGGAGTCGGGGCGGGGGCGTTACAGTGCGGATGGTGCGCTGCATTTTCGCGTGCCGCTTTTTGTTATGAACGCGCTGCCTCCGATTCTGGCGTCCAAGCTGGCGGATTTTCGTCGCCGTGTGTGGAGTGTGAAATTGACGGAGGGTCTGCTGCTGGGTGTGGCGGGCCTGCTGGTGTCGTGGCTGGTGGTGGCCGTGCTGGATCGGGTGATGGAGACGCCGGGGTGGCTGCGGTTGCTGCTTTTGCTGAGTGGCGTGGCGGTGGGGGCGGTGGGGCTGCCGCTGAAATGGTATCGCTGGGTGTGGCGGCAGCAACGGCTGGAGGACGCGGCGCGGCTGCTGCGGCATCGGTTTCCGCGATTGGGAGATCAGCTGCTGGGCATCGTGGAGCTGGCGCAGCGGGAGGGCGGATCCAGTGGGCGCAGTGAGCGTCTGGTGCAGGCGGCCATGGAGCAGGCGGAGGAGGCGGTGAAGGACAAGGACTTTTCCGATGCGGTGCCGGAGGCGCGGCATCGTCAGTGGGCGTGGATCTGCGTGGGTCTGGGTGCGGTGGTACTGGCGCTGAGCCTGACTCTGCCGGAGATGTCTGGCAATGTGTGGGCGCGCTGGAGCCGTCCTTTGGCGATGGTTCCGCGATTCACCTTTGCCCGCACGGTGCCGCTGCCCGCTCCGCTGGTGGTGCCCCTTTCTGAAACGGCTCCGCTGGTGGTGACTCCAGCCTCCGACACCTGGTGGCGGCCTGCGGCGGCGACCCTGCGTCTGCCCGATGGGGAAAAGCTGCGCGCGCAGCGTGGAGCGCAGGATCGATACGAACTGACGCTGCCACCGCTGGCGCAGGATGGCACCTTGCGGCTGCGGGTGGGGGACGAGTGGCAAACTGTGCCGGTGCAGCCTCGGCAGCGTCCCGAGATGACGCGGCTGGTGGTGAGACAAAAACTGCCTGCCTACCTGCAGTACTCGCAGGATCTGGAGACCGAACTGCGTGGAGGCACCGCCACGGTGCTGGAGGGCGGGCGCATGAGTTTTCGATTGGAAGCGGCGCGCGACATCGAGCACGGCAGCCTGGATGGGCGGGAGATTTCTGTAGTAAAGGGCGCTCTCGAGACGGAGTGGCGGGAGGTGCCAGCGCCGGGTGAGGAGCTGGAGGCGGCGTTTGCATGGCAGGATGCGCTGGGCCTGCAGCCGCTGCACCCGCTGACGCTGAAGCTGCGGTCTGCGCCCGATCAGGCACCGCGCATCTCTGCCCGCCGCGAGACCATCGAGCAGGTGGTGCTGGATACCGAGGTGGTCACTTTTGAACTGGCTGCCTCCGATGACTTCGGAGTGAAACAGATGGGCCTCAGCTGGCGTCCGCTCGCCGTCAAAGGCGAGGAACCCACCGCGACCGACGGCTCCTCGCAGGGCTCCAAAGTGGCCTCCGCTGGCGGGCCTGAAACGCGCGAGCTGAGTGGGCCGGCGACGTTTTGCGCCGCGCGGGAGGGCCTGTCCCCTCAGAGTCTGGAGGTGCGCGGCTGGGTGGAGGACTATCGGCCCGAGGCACCGCGCTCGCACTCGGCGGCCTTCGTCCTGCATGTGCTCGATGCCACCGATCACGCCCTCTGGCTGACCCAGCAGATGGGCAAGTGGCTCGATGTGGCGCGGGAAAGTTACGAGCGGGAGCAGCAGCTGCATGAGATGAACAAGGAGCTGCGCCAGCTCTCCGCCGCCGAGCTGGACCAAATGGCCAACCGCCGCCGCATCGCACAGCAAGCCGCTGCTGAGCAAGCCAACGCCTCCCGCCTCGGGGCGCTCAATGAGGCGGGCCGTCGCCTCTTGGAGCAGGCCACCAAAAACACCGAGTTCGACGGCAAACGCCTCGAGTCCTGGGCGCAAATGCTGCGCAAGCTGGATGACATCGCCGCGAATCGCATGCCCAGCGTGGCCGACCTCCTCAAACAAGCTGCCGATGCCCAATCGGGTAATCTTGCCGCCCAATCCTCGCCGCAATCCAAGGCCCCCAATGCGTCTCCCTCTTCGCCTCCATCCTCTGCCTCCGATCCTTCGGCAGATAAACCCTCCGAATCCTCAGAAAAAAGCGCCTCATCGGCGGAGTCGGCCCCGCAGGTAACGCAGGGACCTCAAAACGCGGGCAGTAAATCTGGAGCGGACGCTGCCGAGAGCGGCAAACCCTCTCCACCCGCGCCCAGCGTGAAGATCAGCGATGCCTCCACGCCGATCAAAAATGACGCACCACCCGAGCCCTCCAAAGAGGCACCCGCCGGCGGCGCGGCGCGGCTTAGTCTGCCGCAAAACACCCTCGGCGCAGCTCCTGGAGCAGCGAAAAAACCGCAGCCTGAGACCCCGGCAGCGGCGGAGACGCCCGCGCAGGATGCCATGGACAAGAGCATCTGGGAGCAGCGAGATCTGCTGGCGGAGTTTGCTGCCGTGGCTGATCAGCTCAACGAAGTGCTCGCCAGCCTGCAGGCCAGCACCTTTGTCAAACGCCTCAAAGCCGCGTCTCGGGAGCAGTCCGTGTTAGCTGGACATCTGCGCAGCAAGACCTTGGAGAGCTTTGGCCTCACCCCACCTCCCCAGCCCGAGCCGAAACCCGCATCCCCGAAAGCGACGGATTCGGGGCCCTCTCTCACGGTAACCGCATCCGAGACCGCCACCGCTGAGCCGGCAGCACCTGATTTGGCCGCCGAGAAATTGGAAGCCGAAGAGGCCGCATTAAAAGTCGCCAAATTGGAAGAGGCGGGATTGGAGCTGGCCCGCCTCATTTTGGCACGAAAATCCCGCGATGAAAGCGAGGTGGTGCGAGTGATCCAGAGCGACCTCAATGCCTACGTGCAGCGGCGGCCCGACCGCGCGCTGAAACGCATCTTGGGAGAGATGCGAGACACTCAGGTGACGCAGGAATTGAAGCAGCTGGGAGAAAAAACTCGCGCCTGGCTCAGTGGTCACGCCATCGTCGGTGCCGAGTTTTGGGCGGACACCCTCGACCGTTGGGCGGAGGAGATGGTGCCCGCCGTCGAGGGCTTTACCTGACAGTCCTGCCAGAGCGGTGACAGTTTGCCACCGGAGATTGTTTTGATCGTCATGAAAGCGCTGCGGGATGAAATGAAGCTGCGCGATGAAACGCGGGAACTCGAGAACGCGAAGGCCGCGCTCGCCCCGACGGAGCACCAACATCGCGCCCTGAAATTATCGGGAGAGCAAAGCCGGATCGGCATCACCGTGCAGAGCGCCATGGAGGAAATCTACCGCCTGCCCAATGCCGAGAAGTTTGGCAAAGAAGTGAAACTCCTCACCGCCGTGCGCCACGTCATGGACGAGGTGGTGGGCCTGCTGGATCAGCCTGAGACCGGTGATCCCACGGTAGCCGCCGAGACGGAGGCCATCGAGCTGCTGCTCCAAACCAAACGCCAAAACCCCAATGGCGGAGGCGGTGGTGGGGGCGGCCCCGGAGGGGGTGGGGGCGCAGCTAGCACGCAGGTGGCCCTGTCCGAAATCGGTCCCGGTGGAGAAGCCAACGCAGTGCAAGAAAAACGCCAGGTCGGCCAGTCCACGGGTCGTGCGGGCAAGGAGTTTCCCGCCGAGTTTCAAAAGGGATTGGACGCCTACTTCAACAACTTGGAGAAAGACGCTGCGCCATGAGACAAGCGGCCAGGCTGCCGATCCTCTCGTGGTTGGCGGGGATGGGGGTGCTCGCGAGCAGCACTGGCGTGGCCATCGAGCCTGTGCCGGGTCCCGTCGAGCCGCGTCCAGCCGCCAGTGCCTCGGCACCTGAGCTGGAGGCCGCTTGGAAAAAGCTGGTGGATGAGGCCCGCCCGCTGCGGTTGAAACGGTTCGAGGAGCAGGGAGATCGCCAAATCACTCAACTGGCCGAACAGCATCCGCTGGAGGAGGCTCAACGTGGTGCGTTGGCGATTGCATGGAAAAAGGCGGCGGCCGAGGCGATCCAGGCCTGGGAGCAATCCGTGCGGCGAGTTTTTCTGTCGGAGGACTACCTGAAGGGGCTCGTCGAGGTGGATGCGCGGCGGGTCAAATCGATGAAGGCGGATTGGCTGAGCAAGTTTCCCGCCCATTACACCGAGGAGCCTGAGGTCGGAGCCACCTGGGTGGCTGCGATCAAGAGCGTGCTGTCGCCGACGGACTTCGCGGCTTGGGATGAAGCACGTCGGAAGAGCCTGCGGGATCGTTTTGAAGAGACGAGAAAGCTCATCGAAGCCGGGCGGATCAAAGCGGAACCTCAAGTCTGGATCGCCGAGTCCATCAAGAAGGCGTTGGAACCCATCCGGCAGCAAGTGAAAGGCCAAGCGGATTGGACGCAGAAGTTAGATCGCCTCAGCCAAACCTGGGCGCAGGAATACGAAACCGCCTGCGTGGATCGAGCCGTGCTGTGGATGGATGCCTGCAATCTAACCGGAGACACCTGGCCCAGAGCCCGCAAAAATGGTGAGTATTTCTACCGGGTGGCTTCCAATCGATTCCTGGATGCGTGGATGGAAGCTCTCCTCCCCACCCTGCCCGAGGAGGCGCGGATCGCTTTGACCCAATCTCAAAAAAAGAAGGAGGACGCGTTGAGTCAGCAGAGAGAAGAACTGCTGCAAGCAGCGGTGGGGCGGGAGGGGGAACTGAATGAAACCCTTGCGGATCGAGTGCAACAGCTCATCACCAGTACTGCGCAAATGGCCGGTCTGCCCAACTCGGAATCGTTGAATCCCCATCGCAAGGCGTTGGAGAAGATCATGCATCGTGAAGCGCGTCAGCGTTTGGGAGAGATTTTTGCGGATCGACCGCCGGAGATGCTCAAAGAATACCTGCGCCACGCTCAGAGCCTCGCGCTTTCGGCGCTGAACGAAGAGACCGATGACAAACTCAAAGAGGAGCTGCTGAAGCATCTCACCGCCGAGCAGCGGCAGCGGATCGAGCAGGAGCAGGAAGCCTTTGCTCGTCGCATGGTTCGCATCCGCCAGCAGGGCAGGGTGGCGGTGCTGGATCTGGCTGTGATCCTCACCGAGGCTCAGCGTCAGGCACTGATGGAGGTGGCCGTTGAGACGGGTCCTGATGGCCAGCCAACTGAGAGCGAGAAAGCATCGAAGCTAGATGAAAACTGGCAGCCGTGGGAATTCTGGAGTGAGAAAGGTCCCAAGGAGGCACTGCTTCGAGTGATTGATGCCGGGCAGCAACGTCTTTGGGCGCGCTGGCTCAAATTGATCGGCAATGAGAATCTAACTCCGGAGAGAAAAATCGCCTCAGCCCCTCGTCGCTATCCCGAGGATGGTCCCCGAGATCCGGCCGAGGTGGAGGAAGTGCTGGCGCAGTTTTTCGCTGGCAGCAAAGAGGAGTTTCTCGCTCAGGAGCGCCTGCGTACGGAGCGCAAGCTGCGGGAGGTGACGACCACCCTGAATTTGGATGAGGCGCGTCTGGAGAATCTGCAGCTCATCGCCCGGGGGGATGCGGCGGAACGGGCGCAGCGCCGTTTGGAGCAGTACTCGGGTTGGGTCAACGGTCGGCTCAAAGGGGTGGCACCCATTTCCGTTCGGCGTCGGCTGGAGGGGGTCGGATCGGTGTCATTTTCCAATCGAGATACGGATCTATCCCTCATGGAGCTGTGGTTGGAGGCAAAGCTAAAGCCCGAGGAGAGTCAAGCCCTTGAGGCGGCAGCCAAAGCGGGAGTTGAACGTCATGCGGGCTGGGTGGCCGACCTCGTGTTGGCCCGGGGTGGGGAGGATCTCTGTCTCACGGAAAAGCAGTGGTCGGAGTTGCAAGAGCGGCTGGTGAAGGTGGTGGAGGAGTATGGTCCTGACATCCAAACTTGCTTTAACTATCGCGGCAACGGCATGGTGTGGATGTGTTCCAACTACTATGGCGGCATCCCTGCAGCTGGGCTCGATGAGGGCTGGGTCAAAAGCGTCCTGTCAGCGGATCAGATGGTTCTCTGGAATGAGCGGCTCATGGTGCGTGCGGAATCTTATTGGGAAGGCGTTGAAAACTATCACAAGCAACGTCTGGCCGCTGAGACAAAGCGAAAATCCAAAGCACCCAAGTCCCCTTAGCGTGAAGGGGTGAATGCCAATCTAACATGTCCATGGTTTATCCAATTGCCCGTTTCCTGCTGATTGCGCTTTTTGCTCTGGCCACGCGCTCGGTCGCGCAGGTGCCAGAAATCCGCTACGGAGGCGAGGTGCCGCCGGAGGTGGATTTGATTTATGAACGTGGTCTGGCCTGGCTCGCGGGCAATCAACGGGACGAGGGAAACTGGCAGGGGGGGCACGCTGGCGGCGGCGTGGATGGCCTCTGTGTGATGGCTTTTTTGGCCAGCGGGGAGGACCCCAACTACGGGCGCTACGCTGAAAACGTGCGGCGTGCACTGCGGTACATGATCAATCAGCAGGATGCGGAGTCGGGTTACCTGCCCAGCAGCATGTATCATCACGGCTTTGCCATGCTGGCGCTGAGTGAGGCCTATGGCGCGGTGGATGAAGCGCTGCTTTGGTCGGGTGCGGGCAAGGAGCAAGAAAAACCACGCGGCCTGGCTGAGGCATTGCGTCTTGCCATCGGCTGCGCGGCAGCCGCTCAGAAAAAGAATCGCCTCGGAGGCTGGCGCTACACACCGGACAGCTCGGATGCCGACACCTCCGTGACGGGAGCGGTGCTGATGGGACTGCTGGCTGCGCGCAATGCGGGACTCGCTGTGCCGGATGAGACCGTGAGCGCAGCCCTGGAGTACATGCGGCGTTCGACGGGTCGCGACGGCTCGGTGGCCTATACCGGCGGCTTTGGTGGCATGGGGGAGTCGATGAATCGCAGTGCCATCGCCACGCTGGTGGCGGCGGTTGGCAAACAGAAAGATGAGTCCAAATTCCCTGCCACCTTGAAGCATCTGACGGAGCGTTTGGATCATCGCGAGTCCAGCTACAAGGAGTATTTTCGATATTACATGGCGCAGGCCTTGTTTCAGGGGGACTACGAGGCCTGGCATAAGTGGAATGCGGGTCTGGTGCGTCAGCTCAGTGAAGAACAGGCGGCAGACGGCAGCTTTGACAACGGACCCTACAGCACCGCCATGGCTTTGCTGGCGCTGGGGCTGAACTATCGCTTTTTGCCGATCTATGAGAGGTAAACGGATCATCGCTCAGCTGCTTGTCGCTGTCGCCCTTGCGCCTAGTTTGCCCGCTGCAGAGGGTGCAGGAGATTTCCTCCAATGGAAGAATGGAGATCGCCTGCCTGGGAGGCTGCTGGGTCTCGAAGAGAACTGGCTGGAGTGGGATTCACCTTTGTTAGATGGTCCGCTCAAGGTTTGGATGCCGCGGCTTTTCGGATGGACCGGTTCGGGCACTGTCACGGTGATGAATGGGAGATATGATTCCGGTTGGGTGGCTCGAATGGTGGATGGCAGTCAGCTCCATGCCGATCAAGCGGAAGTGACGCCCGATCATCGTCTGCGTCTGACTGGCACGCGCTGTGGAACACTGACGCTGGAGTTGGATCATCTGGTTGATCTGCGCCGCTTGGTTCCGCTGGATTGGATCTGGCACAATGGCCTTCAAAAGGTCGAGACGCTTTGGGGAAGAAACGCCAACAAAGGCCGCCAGCGTTGGGATTGGAGCCGGGGTGGTGTGCTTTCAACCTGGACGCGAGGCATCGGAATGAAAGGTTGTTTTGGTCTGCCGCAAAGGCAGGCGGATGGCATCGGCCATGAAATGCCAACGCGGCTACGCATCACGTTGCGGGGGAGAGAGACTCTCGATTTCACGATGGCGATCACCCTCACGGAACACCACGTCATGCTGCGCACCTGGGGAGCAGAAGTCGTCGCGGGATCGGGGCTCGATTTCGTCTTGCTCGGCAGCGTGCCCCAAAGCGGGAAGCCACTGGTCTTGGATCTCGGTTTGGATCCGAGTTCTGGACAGGCCGTCGCGTGGGATTCTGACGGAAAGGAGTTGGCACGCTGGCCTCTTGCCTTGGGCACCACCGTGCCACTGATGGACGCGCGTCAGTTGTTGAAGCTCGATGGGGGCTGGCTGGCTCTTGTCAATCAAGGCTGTCATTTGGAAGTCTCGGATGTGACCCGCCTGCCGTGGACGACAGATGCGCCGCCCACTCAGGGAAAAATTTCGGGGGCAGCTTGTCGCGTTGTCTGGGCGGACGGACGCATCGAAGGGGCGGCGGAGGTGCCGCAGAATCTCGATGGGATCGTGGCTTTGGCTTGGGATCGTCAGCCTGAGGGAAGTCCATCTCCCTCGGAACCCTACGTTATGAACCTGGCGCGAGCCGATGCGGTGTTTGCAGATGGAGATTGGTTGCATGGCGAGTGGCTCCGTGCCGACACGGAGAATCTCACCTTTCAAACCCATCCTTGGGGGGGAGAGGTCAAGGCCCGTTGGTCGGATCTAACACGCCTGGATTTTCATCAACCGGACCCCTTTCCTCATGTTCCAGGCGGCACCGTCTCTCGTCTCGATCACCTGCGGCGTGGAACCGAAGAACAGAAAGATCGCCCACCGCAATTGCAGGGCAAATGGAAACCGGCTCCCGGTCCCGCGTTGTTGTGGCAGCCGGATGGTGCGGCTCAGGCTCGTCATCTGCGCATGGAGGCGGAGGCTTTGAAGCAGTGGACGCTCGAAGTGACTCAACCCCCTGTGTTTTCCCAATCCGAACTCGACTTGCCGGAGTTGGCTCATTTGATCACGGGCGAAAGACTGCCTCTGGCGGAGACGCAGTGGACGGATCACGGCAGCTTGCGTTGGAAACCCCAGGCTAGCGCCGGCTCGGCAGAAGCTTGGCGGGAGGGAGGGCTCATCGCTTGGGAGCCGAGGCAGGAGCAGTCGAAAGAAACAGGGTTTTTCCCCAGTGTGTGGCTGCCTTTTCGCGGTGCGCCATCGATGCTGCAATGGGAAGGCGATGGCACTGTCACCCTAAAACCAGGTGCTTCGATCTGGATGCCCACTGCGCTCGTTTCCGAACAGATTGATTGGCAGATCAAGGCATTGAACGGTGGTTATGGAGCGTTGCGAATTCGATTGTTTTGCGATGGCATCGTTCGCTCGGGAAAGGATATGGAAGCGAGTTTTCTGATGGCGGCTTTCGGCAACGAACTGATCTGCGGGGAAGAATGGAAAGAGTCTCCCGGGCAACTTCGGAACGATGTGCGACTTCCTTACCAACGGGACAAAAACATCAATTGCCGCCTCAAAATCAAGGGGGCCAGTGTCACCCTCACCATCAATGGGATCGATGCCATGACGCTGACAGTGGATGAAAAATTCCGCCACGGTTTCGGACTCGCCTTGGAACCGGCCTCGGTTTGGGGCAATGAGGTCCAGCCTAAGGTTTTGAGGAATTTTCAAATGAAGTCCAGTGTGGCTGCACGGTATCGTCCCCAACCCGATGATGCGGCGCGTCGTTGGTTGAGCCGTCTGCCGCGCAACATGCAGGATGATCGACCCGCGAATTTTCTCGTCGCCCGCAATGGCGACACCTTGCGTGGCACGGTGGAGGCGGCCACCTCGCAGCGGTATGCCGTGCGGCTAGGGCTCGATACTGTGAGTGTCCCAGCTGATCGCGTGGCGGCCATCCTTTTCCCTCAAGAGACTTCAGCAATCTCAGGAGAGGCTTCGCCTTCGTCCGCCGTCGTCGAGCCAAATGCGGACAGCACCTGGGTCTGGATGCTGAACGGCGGTCTCGTTCACGGCAAGGTCATCGATTGGGGACCCACCGCCTTGCTCATTCAATCCAACACCGGTGGAAATCTTGCGGTGCCAACGGCCGAGATCGTCAAATTGGTTCATGGTGTGGAGGGGGCTCCCGAACCTCCCGTTTGGGATTGGAAGGTCGAAGACGCTCCCGATCCGCAACTCGCCACCCAGACCACGGAAGAAATCGGTCAACAAGCTCCGGGTTTGAAACTGCCCCGCCTTGATGGCGAGGTGTATGATCTGGGCAAGGATCGGGGTCGCATCGTCATTCTCGATTTTTGGGCCAGCTGGTGTGGTCCCTGTCTGAAAGGCCTGCCTGAGGTCATGGCCTTGGCGCGGGATTACGCTGCGAGTGATGTCCGGTTGATCGGCGTTAACCAGGCGGAACCCACCGAGCATGTGGCGCAGTTTCTGCAAGGTCGCGGATGGGAATTGGATGTCGTTTTGGATGCGGATCAAACCGTTTCTCGGGCCTACGGCGTGGAAGGCATTCCGCACACGGTGATCATCGACGCGGAAGGTCATCTTGCGTGGGTTGGCCGCGGTTATTCTCCCGAAGCAGCCCAAGAAATGCGAGCGATCCTGGACGGACTCCTCGCCAAAAAAACCGTTCAACCGTGAGTTGAGTGATTGAGACGAGGATTTTTCAGGCGCGGGGGGCTGGAGCTGCCGATGCGAGTCGGTTGGCGGTGAGTGAGTCTGGGAGCCGAGCGACCACGAATGCCATTCGCGGCTACGGACTGACCCAATCGTCGTTTCAATCCTTGTCCAAAATCTTCTGGGATCGTATGGGCTGAAAAGGGCGGAATCCAAAAAGAGGGCAGGGAAAAACCATCTGTGTTCCTTTGCCTCGCGGGATTTCAGTGTCGAAATCGGTAGTCAAGGGGGATGCGATGGGAGAAGTGGACTTGGTTTGAAAATTGGGTGGGCGCGATTAACCTAGGGGAATTGAACCATGAGTATTCATCCGATCTTCGATCATTTTTCATCCGTTTTTGGCCTTGTTGCCTTGGGGCTCGTGGTTTGGGTTGTGCTCAAAATGATCCTGGCGGGTGGGATGTCTGGTCGTGGTGTGAGCTATCCCTACCAAGCGATTCCCTGCCTGTTCACGCCTGCGGAGCAATTGTTCCTCGGAGTGCTTCAGCAAGCGGTTGATCCGGAATATCAAATCTTTGGTAAGGTGCGAGTGGCCGATCTGATGAGCGTCGTTCCTGGCATGGACCGAAGCGAGCGGCAAAAGGCCTTCAACCGCATTCAAAGCAAACACATCGATTTCGTGATTTGTCGTGCTGCGGACTCTGAGATTTTTCTCCTCATTGAACTCGACGACCGTTCACACAACCAACCTCAGCGTGTGGAGCGGGATGATTTTGTTAATCGAGCTGCCGAGGCTGCGGGATTGCCTCTTCTCCGAATCCCCTGTCGGCGTAGCTATTCGGTGGAGGAGGTTTCGATCCTTGTTGCGAGTCATCTTCCCAAAACTGGAAGGCGCGAGAGGTAGAGGCTGGAGGCCTGGGAAGGGATCTGGAGTCAAGGATGCTGCCGCAGAACAAGGAAACTTCTCAGCGGGCTAGCTGCTGAGGCAGCTGGAATGACTTGTCGGGGTGGCGGGTCTCGCGGTAGCTTGGGCGGATGCTGCCCGGTTCCTCTCTGCCTGCCGCCTCTTCGGTGCCTGTCCGAATCACGGAGGGGTGTCTGCCGCGAATGTGGGAGGGCAAGTCGGCGGTGTTTTTTGCGAACCTGCTGTCGATGTTTTTCACCAACGACAGTGAGCGACGGGCGCTGCAGGAGGCGATCACGTTTCCAGAATCCTACGGCGCGCGCCTGCTGCCCATCCTCAACCTGCTGTTTCCGAAGGCCCGCAATCTGGCCATCCTGGAGCGGGGTCCCGACCCGGATCTGTGCGCCTACCTCAGCACTGTGCTGGGTCTGGAGCTGCCGGAGGTTCGTGTGCTGGGCCATGCCGACTACCTGCCGCTCGGCGCGGAGGATGCCGGCGGTCTGAGCGAGCGCGATTGGGAATGGATCCGCCAATTGCGGGAGCATCCCGCCGGGGTGGTGGATGGATTTGTGACCGATCCGGTGCTGAGCCGGGTGGCGGAGCGGGCGGGGAAACGCACGCTCTCGACGGTGGCGGGAAGCCATCGCGGCAACAACAAATTCCTGCTGCACCATCACGCGGCGTCCATCGGGCTGCCGGTTTTTGAAACGCGAATCGCGGCGTCGGCCGGGGAGGTGGCGGGTTGTTTGGAATCGCTGAAGCGCGAGGGCTACCGCTGCGCGGCGATCAAAAGTCAGATCGGGGCTTCCGGCGTGGGTTTGATGAAGATGGCGATGGATGAGGCGGGTGATCTGGTGCTGCCGGACTTGTTTTTTCACGAGGGGCCGTGCCTGGTGCAGGGGTGGCTGGAGGTGGGGCGGCACGGTGTCACGGAGATCACCAGTCCGAGCGTTCAGATGTTTCTCGATGATGAAAGCGTGCAGCTTTACGATCTGACCGAGCAGATCCTCAGTCACGACAGCGTGCATGAGGGCAATGAATCGCCTCCGCCCGGCGGTGATCCCGGCATTCATTCTGTGCTTTTCGAACAGGCGGGCGAGGCCGGGCGCTGGCTGCACCAGCAGGGGTATCGCGGCACGGCGAGCGCGGATTTTTTGGTGACGCGAACGGCGCGCGGTCTCACGGCCTACCTGTGTGAAATCAATGCGCGGCTCACGGGAGCGACGTATCCCTCGCTGCTGGCGCGTCATTTCACGCCGGGTGGCGGCTGGCTGATGCGCAACTTGAAGCTGGCCCAGCCGACCACGGGGCTGACCCTGCTGCGGCTGCTGGAAGATCACGGCCACCTCTATCTGCCGGGCACCAACTCGGGCATTTTGCCGATCAATTTTGTCCTAAACCCCGACGACCTCGTCGAAAAAGGCCAGTTCCTTTGCCTCGGTCGGACGCAGGGTCGGCGGCATGAAATGTTGGAAAACGCCGAGCGTGATTTGCCCATCGATTGGTCTTACGTTCGCGATTGACTCTGCATGACCTCAGACTTCTCTCCGACATCCGCTCCCATCGACCGCATGGTCGCCCTCACTCGCGATCTGGTGCAGGTGCCCAGCACCGAGCACCGTCCCGAGGACCGGCACCGGGTGTTTCAAATCTGCCGCAATCACCTGGAGTCGATCCCGGGTCTGCGGCTCGACATGCATGAGAGTGGCGGTTTTGAATCGCTCGTCGCCATGCCGGCGGATCAGTCCACGCCGGAGATTCTGCTGCTCGGCCACCTGGATGTGATCGATCATCCGGATGTCTGCGTCTATCAGTCGGAGATCCAGGGAGGGCGGATCGTCGGTCCTGGTGCGGGCGACATGAAGGGCCAGTGCGCCCTCATGATCGAGCTGATGCGCGCGCTGTCGCTGAGTCACCCGGGCATCCCGGTCGGCATTGCGCTCACCTCGGATGAGGAACGCGGGGGCGAACACGGAACCGGTTACCTCTTTGGAGAGGCGGGCCTGCGCTGCGGTTTGGCCATCGTGCCGGATGGCGGTTCGATGACCGACCTCACCGTCGCGGAAAAGGGCATCCTGCATCTGCGACTGAGCGCGACCGGTCATGAAGGCCATGCAGCGCGGCCCTGGCTCACGCCCAATCCCCTGCTGCTCATTCAACGCGCCCTCGCGGCTCTGGACACACACTTCAGCGCCCTGGCGCGACCGGAGTTGGCGGACCACTGGTATCCGACCTGCGTGCCCACCATTTGCCGGACGCGAAACGACACCATCAACTGCATCCCCGCAGAGGCGGAGGCTTTTGTGGACTTGCGTTTTCCCGCCCCCTCCACCTGCGAGGAAATGCTGGCGGAAGTGCGCCGCATCGTTGGCGATGAGGTTCAGGTGGAGATGCTGGTCGGAGCGGAAAGCTCCATCCTCTCTCCTGATCCGCTTTATCTCGAAGTGACGGAGCAGCTCACGGGCAGCCCGGTGCGGCAGGTGCGCGCCTCGGGAGGCAGCGACGCGCGCTTCATCGCCCAGCATGGCATTCCCGTTATTTTGTCGCGCCCCAGCGTGGGCAACCTGCACGGCACGGATGAATGGATCGACATCGAGTCGATGGGGCTCTACTTCGAGATCTGCCGCAGCTTCATGGAGCGGCGGCTGCGGCTTGGGGTTTGAACGAGTGACGGTGAGCTAACCGAGCCCCTTTGTTTGTTGTTGCGGAGTGGGGAGATTGGGTGTTTTCTTTGCCCCAATCTTACGGGTGCACCCGGAAAGGGGCTATAGCTCAGTTGGTAGAGCGTCTCGTTCGCAATGAGAAGGTCAGGGGTTCGAATCCCCTTAGCTCCACCAAGGCTTGGCAGAGGTTGATCAAAAGGGCTTGCGAGAGACGGGCTCCCGGCTTTTTATAGGGAGGGCAAATGAACCGCTCTTTCTGTATGATGCTGAAGCACGCGAATCCGTTTTTGAATACGACCTTTTTGGCTGCCCTGTGGCTGTTTGCTGCTGGGGGAATGCAGGGTGTGGGGGCTCAGGGAACTTCGGAAGGAGTTCAGGAGTTTGACCCGTTGGCCTTTCCTGGGCAGGTGGTCGATGATGTGGTGGTGCCGGTGCCGAGCGAGGTTTTTTCCGTGCTGGACAAGCTGGGCGAGCCGAACTGGCGGCAGGAGATTCGTGAAATGAACACGCCTCAGACGAGTGATCGGACGCGGCTGACGCTGCTGTTTGGTGAGGCGGTGGCGGAGGGTTTCGTGGCGGTGCAGGCGGAGGACAAGGAAGCGGTGAAGGATGCCGGGCGCGAGGTGAACAATCTGGCGACGGCGCTGGGTCTGAGCCGGTCGGTGCTGCCACACGCGAATGCGATTTTGGAAGCAGCGGATCACAACGACTGGCGCTCAATCCGCAAGGAGCTGGATCTGACTCAGAAGACGGTGCGCGACACGATGGAGCAGATGCGGGACGCGGATCTGGCGCAGCTGGTGAGTTTGGGCGGATGGCTGCGGGGGACGGCGTCGGTCACTTCGGTGGTGGGCAAAGCATTTTCGGCGGATCGGGCTGAGCTGCTGAACCAGCCGATGCTGGTGGAGCACTTTCTGACGGTGATCGGTGGCATGCCGTCGGCGACGAAGAAGCACGAGCTGGTGAAGGAGACTCAGAAGGGGTTGAAGGTGATTTTGCGGGAGATGGAAGCGGCGGTGGATGGGTTCTCTGAGGAATCGGTGAAGACCATCAACAGCGAATGTGAAGGGCTGCTGAAGCGGCTGAATTCCAATTCATAAAAGGAGGCACCGCGATGACCTGGATGAAGACGCGCATGACGCTGAGCTGGAGGCGGCTGGTGATGAGCCTGCTGGCGGTGACGGGGATGATGATGTGGCTGGCGGTCCCGAGGACGGTTTGGGCATCCGTCGATGATGCGCACAGCTTTGCCATGGAGGCGGCGGTGCCGTTTGTGGAGCAGGGTTTCATCGTCCGTGAGGACTATTGGAATGGCGAGGTGAAGAGCGGCCAGAAGCTGATGGTGAAACACCAGCTTTTCAAAGGCAATGAATACGCCTTCTGGCTGGCGACTGGGGTGGAGGTGAAGTCGATGGAATTGAAGGTGTACGACGACAAGGGCAAGGCGATCGAGATGGACACTCAAGAGGGCGATCTCTGGGTGACGGTGCGGGTGAATCCGCCGCGGACGGGAACCTACACGGTGGTGTTTTCGTTTGAGTCGAGTGACAAATCGGAGCCAGGCGTGACCTGGGCGTTGGCGTACGGCTATCGTTGAGAGCGGACGGTTGTGTTGGAAGGGGTGGAGGCGTGAGTATGGCTATGGAGACTTTGACATTTGAGACGCCGCAGTTCCTGCACAGCCTGCTGGGTGAAGACTTGAAGCAGCTGCGTGAGATCGGAGAGCGCTGTCATGCGACTCTGACCAGCCGGGATGCCTGGGTGCGGATCGAGGGAGATGAGGCGGCGCTGGCGCGGGTGCGTTCGGTTTTTCAGGCGCTGGAGAGCGTGCGTCGGCAGGGGGGCGATGTTTCGCCTGCGCTGGTTCGGCTCATTGCGGAAGAGGCGGCGGCGGGAGATGCCCCGGAGGCGGGGGAAGAGGTGGTGCGGTTGCGACTTTTGACTGGCGGACGCAAGCGGCCCGTGCTGGCCAAGACGCGGGGGCAGATCGCCTACCTCCAGGCGATGCGGGATCATGAGGTGGTTTTTGGCATTGGCCCGGCGGGGACGGGCAAGACCTATCTGGCGATGGCGCAGGGCTTGCACTTGCTGAAGGAACGGGTGGTGCAAAAGCTGGTGCTCACCCGGCCCGCGGTGGAGGCAGGGGAGGCGCTGGGTTTCCTGCCAGGGGATCTGAAGGAGAAGGTCTTTCCCTACCTGCGTCCGCTCTACGACGCGCTTTATGAAATGCTGGATCCCGATGAGGCGGAGCGTCTCATTGAGCGGGGCAGCATCGAGATCGCACCGCTGGCCTACATGCGGGGCCGCACGTTGAAGCACGCTTTCATCATCCTGGATGAGGCGCAAAACACCACCACGGAGCAAATGCTGATGTTTCTCACGCGGTTGGGAGATGGGGCGCGCTGCGCGGTCACCGGAGATCCCAGTCAGGTGGATCTGCGGCGGGGCGTGCGTTCGGGGCTGTGGGAGGCGACTCAGGTGCTGAAGGCGGTGGAAGGGGTGGCCTTCATCGAGTTCGTCGCCAAGGATGTGGTGCGGCTGCCGGTGGTGCAGCGCATCATCGATGCCTATGCGGCGCATCGTCAGATCGAGGAGGAAGAACGCCGGGCTCGCAAGGCGGAGCGTCGTCCCAGCCGTCCGCTGGCGATTCCTCAGGACGAGGATTGGGAGCCGGGAACCGGGTCTGCGGCTGCCAGGGACTCATCGGCTGCATCGGCTTCGGAAGAAGCGGTGGGCTGAAGGAGGCGCAGGTAGTCGGCCAGCACGGGCAGATCGGCGGGAGCCCACTGCAAGCTGGGAAGCTCAACGGGCAGGACCCAGCGCAGGGCGGCATGCTCCAGCGCGGTGGGAGCGGGGGAGTCGGGCCGAAGCTGGCAGCGCAGGGGATGCAGGGTGATGCTGCCCCAGGCGTAGGCGTGGGTGTGGGGCGGCAGGGGCTCATGCACGATGACTTGGCAGCCGAGTTCCTCGGCGAGTTCCCGGTGTAGGGCGAGTTCCGCTGACTCTCCGGGTTCGATTTTCCCCCCAGGAAATTCCCAGTAGCCTGCCAGGGCGCGGCCTGCAGGGCGCAGCGCGGCGAGCACGCGCCCTTCCTGCTCCAGGAGGGCGCAGACCACGGCGATGGGAGCGTATGGTGGCGGGGATGACATGGAGATGAGGCTTGACGGGGAGCGCTTACTTTGATGCAATGACGGCGTCAACCACAAGACAATCGCGACACCGAGCCCAGAGGTGCCTTTTTTCGCGGGGGGGAGGTGAAGCGGTGGAGAACATCAGATATGAAAACGGATCCAATCAAAACTTGGCGGGTGAGGATCGGTGCGGTGGCAGGGGCCGCGCTCTGGATGATGGCGGCGGCTGCATCCGCCGATGACATGCAGCAGGTCTATCAGCAGGGGCGAGCGCTGTTTTATCAGGGACGATTTGCCGAGGCGAAACCGCTGCTGGAGCAGGTGGCTGCGGCCAACCCCCGACACCCGGACACGCAGGCGATGCTGGCGCGGATCAAGCTGATGGCAAAGCAGGGGCCGACGCTGCAAGAGAAGTATCAGGCGGTGAAGATCCCTCGGATTGAGTTTCAAGACGTGAATTTGCCCGATGCCTTGGAGGGGCTGAAAATTCTGGCCAAGGATGCCTCGGGAGGCAAGGTGACGCCGAACTTCCTGGTGCAAAATCCGGAGGTCATGACCCAGACTTTTTCGCTCCA
>JAGRPD010000113.1 GCA_020439875.1 Verrucomicrobiales bacterium | reverse complement strand
AGGGTGATAGAAAGCGGCAAATCGATCAAATCTGGCAGATCGGTGGAGAGGGTGATGTCCAAGTCGGTGGGCCATTCTCCCGTCAATCGCACCCAACCCATGCCGGTGACGGGTGGGCTTCCTTCACCTACAGCATCGGGGAGTTCCAGGGCGAGGTCAGTGGTCTCATCATCTTCTACCGTGACGCTGGCGCTGGCGTCAGGCCAGTTGGTGACGCTGGTCGTGAGGTTGACGGTGCGGCTGCCATCGATGCGACCATTGTCGGGAGCGGAAAGTGGCACGGCAACGCTGGTGGCTCCAAGCGGGAAAATCACGAAGGGCGGGACGGTGAGGTCGGTGGGGGAGGCGGAGGTTAGCTGGACGCGAAAATCGGCTTCGGCGGGGGTGGGAAGGGTGAGAGTGGCGCGGTCCGTGACGTTGAGATGGCTCTCGGTCATGGTGCCGGAGACCGTCAGAGTGAGCGTGGCCGTTTCATTGTCATGCACGGTGAAGGCACCGTTGGCCGAGACGTAACCGTCCGCCTGGGCGGTGAGTGTGGCGGGCTGGGAGCCATCGGCTAAGAGGTCGTCTAGGGGAGCGAGGGAGATGGTGATTTCCTCCGTGCCTGCGGGCAGTGTGATGGGCGCGGGCAGCTCAATTTGAGTCGGGGCGGAGGTCGTGAATGCAATCTCCAAGTCGGAGGTAGGAATGGGATCGGCCCGCACCGTGAGATTGATAGGGGCGGAGCCCTCGGTCATCTCGACGGGCAGACCCGAGAAGAGCAAACGCGCGTTGGGAGTGGCGCGAACGCGGATGTCATCGAGGTTCCAACCCGAGTAAGGATAGGCATTGCTCTGGGCCACGTGATGCCGCCAGCGCAGCCACACTTCGGGCGCGCCATCGGCCAGGGAGGTGAGACTGATTTGTTGGCGAGACCAGGATGAATCGGCGACCTCGGCACTGCCGTTGTCCCACAGAGAGGTCCAGGTCACGCCATCCACCGATATCTCGATGGCAGCCTCCACCCAGGGCTGGTAGTCGGCATTGAGCCAACGCTGAAATTCCAGCACGGCATCGTGATATAAGGTGAGATTCACGGGACCCAAAGTGGCGTGCTGGGGGGAACCTACAGCGATGCTGTAATCCCCGCTCAAAGAGATCCCTGCGACGAGAGAGCCGCTGTGAGGAGCGGCGGGGTCGGGGTGACCAAAGAAGGTACCGCCGCTCCCCTGAGGCGGGCCGATTTCCCACTCTCCCTCCAGCGTCCAATCGCTAGCATCATCCAGCAGGTTTTCGTAGGCCACGGGGGGCAGCACACGCAGCTGAATGACTCGACTTTGAACGCGACCACTCTGGGTGTTGGTGAGAGTGAGGGTGCCGCTGTGCGTGCCCACGGGCAGGTCGATCGCTGCGGCGGTGAGGGAGATTCCAAAAGCCGTTGCTTCCCTCGGCTCCAAGCTGCCGGTGGTTTGGCTGAGTTCGAGCCAGGGTGCATCCAGTTCCGCCGTCCAGGGGGCGGTCTCGTTGGAAAAATTTCGCAGGGTGAGCGTCAAGGCGGACGGAGAAAACGGACCACCTGTCTCGCCCTCGATGACGCTCTCGCTGAGTCCCGCCAACAGATCATCGGCAGCCAGCAAGGCCGCTGCGGCATTGAGTCGCCCTCCAGAGTTGCAGCGCCCCTCCAGGGCGGGCACAGGGACAGTGGTGTTCAGCAGAATGTCGCGGATCTCGTGATGGGTGAGATCGGGCCGCCAAGCTTTCAGCAGGGCGCAAGTGCCCGCAACGTGAGGTGTGGCCATGGAGGTGCCGCTGAAGGTGGCGTAACCTCCATCTTTCACGGTGGAGAGGATTTCGCTGCCGGGTGCGGCGAGATCGACCTCATCCTCCCCATAATTGGAAAAAGAGGAGAGCTGATCCTGCCGCGTGATGGAAGCGACGGCGATGACGTTGAGGCCCGAATAATTCGAGGGGTAGTTTGGCACGGAGTCGTTGTCACTGGATTCGTTGCCCGCCGCACAGATGGTGAGGATGCCAGCGGCGTCTGCTTCTGCGATGGCGTCTCCGAGACTCTCTGAGTAGCCGCCGCCACCCCAGGAATTCGATGTTAGATCGAAACCCATGGCGGTGGCGTAGGCGATGGCTTCCGTGGCATCGGAGGTGGTGCCGGTGCCCGTGCTGGTGAGGAACTTGAGGGCGGCGAGCGACACCTGCCAGCAAACTCCCGCCACCCCAGCGGCGTTGTTTCCCTGAGCACCGATGGTGCCCGCGCAGTGGGTGCCGTGGTTGTGATCATCGATGGGATCCGCGTCGTCGTTGGCGAAATCCCAACCGTGCACATCGTCGATGTATCCATTGCCATCGTCGTCGATGCCGTTGCCGGCGATTTCTCCTGGATTGGTCCAGGTGTTGGCGGCCAGATCCGGGTGGGTGCGGTCGATGCCGGTATCGATGATGCCGACCACGACATTGGAGCTGCCGGTGGAGAGTTCCCAGGCCTCGGGGGCATCGATGTCCACGTCTTCAGTGCCGCCGCTTTGGCCTGTATTGTGCATCCCCCACAGACTGGAGAAACTGGCATCATCAGGGAGGAGATTGGCGTGCACGAGGTAATCGGGCTCGGCATACCGCAGCAGGTTTTTTTTGCCAGCCAATGCGGCTAAGATCTCGTCGAGCGTGTGCAATCCCGGATCAGCGAAGGAGAGGATCCAGACGCCCGAGCTGGGCATGCGGCGGCGCAACTCCAGTTTCAACGGGGCGAGCGCACGCTGCACCTCGGCGGGATCTGCCGTGGCATCGACGGGTTTGACCAAGACGTGATCGGCCACCATGGCGATCTGGCGCAGCAAAATCGGCTGACCACCATTGGGCGGCATCTGCCAATCATCGCGGACGAGGACCAGCGGATTTTTCAGTTCAGGCAGACGGATCAGGCGGATGCGGCGCTGGACGCGGCCTTGGGGAGTTTCAGCTTGGGTGGTTTCTTCCTCCAGCACCTCGGCGTTGGCGTAGGCATCTCGGCGAGCCAGTGGGGGCGGGCTGATCGAGCGCTGCTGCGCTGCAGCCAAGGCCATCGGCGCGCTGGCGGTGCTCCATCGAGCGCCCTCTTTCGGTGTGTCGGCGAATGAGTCGGACGCTGGACCTTTCTTAGACGACGCGGGACCCAACCACCGCAGCATCAGCAAGGCGGAGGCGAGGAAGAGCCCAAATAAGGTAAGCTGCCGTCTGGAAGGGGTGGGCATGAAAGGCGAAGACTAGTGGAATCCGGACCATCTGACAACCGTAGGTTCGCGCTCGAACAAGGGGAAATGTGGGGCGGGGGAAAGGTAAAAGTTCTCTTTGCGTGAGGCGGTGTGAACTTTTATCTTGAGCCTCTGATGGCGTGCACGGTTTCCCAGGTTGATTTTCGAATTTGCGGTGGACCCGAAGGGAGCTGGTCGATTTGACGGGCACCCTGCGGAGAGGCGATCTTTGGCCGAATCGTTTGGGCCAGCCGCCTTGAAGCGCTGATGTTTTGCAACGCGAGAGGATCCAATTTTTCAATCATTCACTATGGCAGCAGTAACCATTTACGACACCACACTGCGTGACGGGACGCAGGGGACGGGCATCAGTTTTAGTACGCTGGACAAGATCCGCGTGGCGGAACGGTTGGATCGCTTTGGCGTTCACTACATTGAGGGCGGCTGGCCGGGATCGAACCCCAAGGATGCGGCGTTTTTTGAGGAAGCGGCCAAACGGGAGTGGAGCCATGCGAGGATCGCGGCCTTTGGCATGACACGCCGTGGGAAGGTGCGGGTGCAGGAGGATGCGCAGGTGCAGATGCTGCTGGATGCGAAGTCACCGACGGTGACGGTGGTGGGTAAGACCTGGGCGCTGCATGTGACGGAGGTTTTTAATGTCTCGTTGGAGGAAAATCTGGCGATGATCTCTGACACGGTGGCCTATCTGAAGGAGCAGGGCCGGGAGGTGTTGTACGATGCGGAGCATTTCTTCGACAGCTACCAGGATGATCCCGAGTACTCGATGAAGACGGTGGAAGCGGCGTGGAAGGCAGGCGCGGATATGATCGTGCTTTGTGAGACCAATGGCGGGGCGCTGCCGGATTTTGTGGGTGAGGTGACGGGGCGAGTGGTGAGTGAGCTGGGTTGTCCGGTGGGCATTCACACCCACAACGATGGGGGACTGGGAGTGGCAAACGCGCTGGCAGCGGTGCGGGCGGGTGCGTCCCAGGTGCAGGGGACGATGAACGGCTACGGG
>JAGRPD010000112.1 GCA_020439875.1 Verrucomicrobiales bacterium | reverse complement strand
TCGTCGTGTCAATCGTTGTCCAAAATCTTCAGGGATCGAGTGGGTCGAGGATTGTTGATGCGTGAGGCGGTGGGCGCGGATGTGAGTTTGTGGTGGTGGGTTCGTTTGGGAGCTGACGAGCCACGTTTTGACAAACGCGGCTACGGGGCTGGGGGAATCCTCGTTTCAATCGTCGTCCAAATCTTCTGGGTTTGAGTGGGACGATGGTTGGGACGAGGATTGATGACGAGTGAGGTGGTAGCCGCCGATGTGAGTGGGGTGTGGTGGGTGCGGCTGGGAGCTGACGGGCCACGTTTTGACAAACGCGGCTACGGGGGTAGGCGGAATCGTCGTCTCAATCGTCGTCCAAAATCTTTTGGGATCGAGTGGGACGAGGATTGTTTAAGCGTGAGAATGGGTATCGAAGAGAGAAGCATTCTTCTGCCTTCATTTTTTGCCGATGATCATCGACCCGCTTGCGATGCTTTTGCGGAGTTTCAAAAATCCCAGCGTCGGCTTTGTTGGGGGCCGGTGAGTTCTACGCGGTCGAGTTGAATGGGCAGGGCTTGTTCCGGCAGGTGGAGGCGAAAGATGCCGAGCGGGCCTTCGGCGGGGATGGTGACGGTGAGGTCGGTCCAGTCTCCGGGCGGAATTTCACAGGGGACGGTGACGGCTTTTCCGCCGGAGGGAATCCATTCGACACGGCCTTTTCCTCCCTGGGCGGACTTCACCCGAAACACGGCCGTGGCGGGGCCGGTGACTCCGGCGGCGACGCCGAGGAAGGGATCGGGTGAGGCGGAGGTGACGGTCACGATGCCGTCCTTCACCACCGCTTTGCCATTGCGGATCTTCCAACCTTTCAACGCGGGATCACCGACATCGGCGGTTTTTCCGCCCTTGGGTTTGGCGGTGTGTTTTGGTGCGGCGATCCCCTCGCGCTCGGGGTGGTATTGCGCGGGATCGAAGGCGGGGTTTGGAAGGGGGCGGACGGCGTGGGTGTTGTCGAGAAAGGTCTCGATGAGTGCATCCAGTGCCTGGACTTTTTCAGGCATTTTGGCGGCGAGATTGGTCTTCTCTCCGAGATCGTTGGCGAGATCAAAAAGCAGGTACCGGTGCGCGCCGGATTCACCCTGATGAAAAAGGCGGATGAGTTTCCATTCGCCCTCATGCACGGCGACAGCCTCGGGCAACCAGTCCGGCACGCCGGGTGCGTGGGGGAAGTAGGTGAAGGTCGGCGGATGATCCTGGGACTCGCCACGCAGGGTGGGCAGGATGCTGACGCCGTCGAAAACCTGGCCGTTGGCCGCTGCGAGGCCAAGCCCCTCCAGCAGTGTGGGAAAGAAGTCCTCGCTCTGTGTGAGCACGTCGCTCCGGCTGCCGGGTTGGGTCACGCCGGGCCAAGCAATGATCTGCGGTACGCGCACGCCGCCCTCGAACATCGTGGCCTTGCCGCCGCGAAGCGGGGCGTTGCTGGTGGGCGTGGTGCCGTCGATCTCGTTGTACATGTTGCCGCCGTTGTCGGAGGAAAAGATGACGATGGTGTTGTCGGCGAGACCGAAGCGGTCGATGGCGTCGAGCAGCGTTCCCACTGCGTCATCCATGCTCTCGACCATGGCGGCGTAGGTCGGACTGCGCTGGGGGTTGGTGGGATCGACGGCGGTGCGATACTTTTCGATGAGCGCCTTCTTGGCGTCGAAAGGAGCGTGAACACTGAACATCCAGTAGTTCATGAAGAAGGGGCCGTCCTTCACCTTTTCCATCCACTGCACGGCTTCCTGCGCCATGCGATCCTCAATGTGCTGGTCGGGCACGTCGGGATCGGGATCGAAGTCTTTGAACTTCCACGGAGCCACGTAACTGCCGGCGGGACCGGGGCCGGAATGGTGCGGAATGTCCACGTCGAAGCCATGCTCCAGGGGCGAGTATGGCTCGGCTCCGAGGTGCCATTTGCCGAAGTGCGCGGTGGCGTAGCCAGCGGCTTTCAGAGCCTTGGTGAGCGTGGGAAAATCCGTCTTCAAGCGGGTCACGGTTTTGGGCTGAACCGCCTTGCTGCCCGGTGCGGCTTTGCTGCCGGGAGTGGCTTCCAAGACCACCTGCGGGAGGTGGCAGCTCGGCGTGGTGATGCCGGTGCGCGCGGGGCTGAGCCCGGTGAGAACGGCGGACCGCGTGGGCGAGCAGAGCGGGCTGGCGGAGTAGGCGCGGGTGAAGGTCATGCCGCGCCGGGCCAGCCGCTCGAGGTTCGGCGTTTTGTAAAACGAGGTGTGGCCGTAAAGCGTGGTGTCCGCCCAGCCGAGATCATCGGCGAGAATGAGCACGACATTGGGTTGCGAGCGGGCGGCACCGACGGCGAAGAACAGCAAAAGAAAGGCGAGACGCATGAGGAGACGGGTGGCGTTGCGGGGATCTATTTTCCTTCTTTGGCCCACTGTTTCATCAGCGCAATGTTGCGCACGACCTCGGGATTTGGCTTTTTCAAATACTCGGCCATGTCGCTGTCATACATCGCTTCCGACTCCAGCCCCTGGTCTTTGGAATCGATGATCCATTGATCGAGCCGCGCGCGATGCTGCGCGAGCACCTGCGAGAACTCGGGATTCGCCGCGAGATTCGTGACCTGGAAGGGATCGGCGTGGTAGTCGTAAAGTTCCTCCGTGGGCCGCGTGGGGCTGAACAGCAGCTCCTCCGCCACGGAGGGCAGCGTGCCCTCGGCATGAAGCGCGCGCAGGGTTTGAAGGATGGCCTTGCCGTCCTTGTAGGCGTTGGGCATCAAGTGCGGACGCCCGGGGAAAAAGTTGCGGATGTAGAGGAAGCGGTCGGTGCGCATGCTGCGGATGCGGTCCACGGTTTCATCGCAGCGGTCACGGGCGGCGAAGACGGCATCGCGCGGCAAATTGTCGGCGGCCAGGACATCGCGACCCTGCATCGCGGTGGGAATGGGAATGCCAGCGGCGGCGAGCGAGATGGCCGCCATGTCGATTTGAAGAATCAAGTCCTGCCGCACCGCGCCTTTCGGGATGTCGGGACCGCGCACGATGAAGGGAATGTGCGTGCCCTCGTCATAGAGGAACTGCTTGCCGCGCGCATGGCTGATGCCGTGGTCGGTCATGAA
>JAGRPD010000111.1:2997-7506 GCA_020439875.1 Verrucomicrobiales bacterium | reverse complement strand
GGAGAGATCGAGCTACACTTGCAGACGGTGGCTCTCCGGCACTCTCCACTCTCCACTCTCCACGTCGCCCCACCCACCCCAAAAAAAAGCGGGATCCATTGCTGGACCCCGCTCCACAGTGTCGCGATCTCGCGCCTCTTACTTCTCTCCCTTGCCCTTTCCGCCTTTCGCATCTCCAGAGGCGGCACCTCCGCCCGCTGGAGCGGCGGCGCCACGCTGGGCCTCGCGATCCTTCACCTTCTGGTCGTAGATCTTCTTGCTCTCCTCCAGCTGCTCCTTGCTCATTTTCTTCTCCAGTTCGGAGAGGAAGGCCACGGCTTGCTGATTGGAGTTGGAGGCATCCACCGCCATCTTCGCGTAGGTCCACGCCCGCACCAAATCCGGCTGAGCCTTGGGCGTAGCAGCGCCACGCTGATACATGTTGGCCAGGCGTATCATCGCCAAGGCGTCTCCTTGATCTGCCGCCAGCAGGTACTGGTTGGCTGCGGCGGTCGCATTTTGACGGGTGCCTACTCCCATTTCATACATGGCACCCAGCGCGACTTGGCTGGCCGCAAAGTTGTTTTCAGATCCCATTTCATACCAGCTGCGGGCTGCCACCACATCCTGCGCTACACCTTGACCGCTCTGATAAAAAGCGCCCAACTTGTGCATCGCCTGCACCACACCGGAGTTGGCGGCTGCGCGATACATTTGGAAGGCCTTCTCGAAGTCGCGATCCACGACCACGCCGTTCTCATAGTACACCCCGACGTTGAAAACGGCCCGCGGATCCCCGTTCTGCGCCGCGCGGCGATACAGATCGAGTGCATTCTTCACATTGGGTTGCAGCAAAACTTCCTTGGTATCAGGATCGCCCAAACCAGATTCCGAAAACGTTCCCAGTTGGAACAAGGCGGCAGCGTTGTTGCCGCTGGCGGCTTTCGCCAAAAAGTCGAGACCCTTTTTCACGTCGCGCTTGATGTCGTCCTGGCCTTGCAGGTAGATGGCCGACAGCAGCAGATTGGCGGCTGAATTCCCCTTCTCCGCTGCCTTGTTGAACATGTCCAGGGCCTTCTCGGGGTTCTTTTCCACCAAGGGTGTGCCTGCGCCTTGATCGCCCGTAAAATAGCGAGTGCCCAGCGTACGCATGGCTTCCGAGTTGCCCTGATCGGCGGCCTTTTTGAGGAACTCCAGCGCCTTTTTGTCGTCCTTCAAAATCGTTCCTGCAGGGCCATCCACTCCCGCTCCATAGAGCTGATAAAGAGCGAAAGTCGCGTTGCCGTCTCCCGCCTCACTGCCCTTTTGCAGCAGTTGCTCCGCTTTGGTCGCACTGTGCTCCACACCGCCCACGCCGGACATGTGAAACTTCGCCAGGATCAACCTCGCATCGTTGCTGCCTCCGGCCTCCGCTTCTTTGATGAGCTCGACGCCTTCTTTCAACTTCTCGGGATCCTGCGCAGAAGCTTGGATCAAAATCTGACCCAGCTCGGCCTTCGCTTGGATTTGCCCTTTGTCAGCCGCCAAGCGGTAAAAAGCGATGGTTTGCGGTAGGGTGGCTCCTTGGACGACGCCCGTCGCTGTCCAGCGCCCCAGCGTGTAGTTGGCGTCTTTGTCTCCATTTTCAGCCAGCTCGCGGATTTTGGTCAGAGCAGCGGTCAAAGAGGCATTGACATCTTTTTCCGTGTTTTTCTGATCGGCAGCCAGTTGCTCGAGGGTCGATTTCATCTCAGGACTGATGTCCTTGATTTCATCGGTATTGATGCCGGCAACGACGACCATCGCGGCCAGTTTCACTTTGATTGCGGTAAGTAGCATAACGGTGTTGGTACTGGGAAGAACTGAAAAAGAAACCCAAACAGGAGGGAACGTTCATTTTTGCTCTGTTTTCTTGGTCTGTGCAAGACATTGTCACCGCCATCCCTCAATTTGCCCTCTCACCCTTCATGCGAGTGGATTCGGGAGCCAAACCGGTGAGCCTTCTCCCCGCGTTGGGGGAAGCTGGCGAGCATGAGCGACCACGCTTTCACCGACGCGGCTCCGGGGGGAGACGATGATTGGGACGATGATTTTCCGTCACCTTCCCGCCCTGCCACCGCCTCACTTCGCCCGTCTTAGATCCACGTCCCAGCCGGGATCACGGTGTCTTTGGGGATGACCACGATGCCGTCCCGGATGTGGTACAGTTCGTGATCCATGGTCTCGGGTTTGTTGTCGGGGGTGATGACGCAGTTGTCGCCGATGTGCACGTTCTTGTCGATGATGGTGCGCTCGATGCGGCAGTTTTGGCCGATCCCGGGAGGTCTATCCCGGTTCTCATGACCCGGCGCTCCCGCGAAGTAGTCGGAGCCCATCATCACGACCTCGCGCATCCAGGTGCCGCGCTCAATGATGGAGCGGACTCCGACCACGACCCGATGCAGGGTGGCATCGGTGATGACGCCGCCGTCGGAGATGAGGCTTTCCCTGACATTGGCTCCATTGATCTTGGAGGCGGGAAGAAAACGGGCGTGGGTGTAGACCGGAGCCAGGGAGTCGAAGAAATCGTACTTCGGCACCACGGAGGTGAGATCGAGGTTGGCTTCAAAGAACGAGCGAATGGTTCCGATGTCTTCCCAATAGCCTTGGAAGTTGTGCGCCTGGACCTTTTTCTTGTCGAGCAGCGAGGGGATGATGTCTTTACCAAAGTCCATCCAATCGTTGTCGAGGCACTCGATCAAAACATCTCGGTTGAAAAGGTAGATGCCCATGGAGGCTTGGTACATGGGGTTTTCCGAAGGGATGCCCATCTCCGCCAGGGTGCTGGTGGGCATGGCGAGTTTGGCCAGCACCTCGGGATCTTTGGGTTTCTCCACAAAGTGGTGAATTTGGCCGCTCTCATCAGTCTGCATGATGCCAAAACCGGCAGCATCACGCGCGTTCACCGGCAGGGTGGCGATGGTCAAATCGGCCGATGAAGCGATGTGCTCTGCCATCAGCTTGCGGTAGTCCATCCGGTACAGCTGATCCCCGCTGAGCACGAGGTAGTACTCCGCGCCCGATTCCAAAAAGTACCGCATGTTTTGCCGTACTGCATCCGCCGTCCCCTGATACCACTGCTTGCCTTCATTGGTCTGCTGAGCGGCAAGGATCTCGACAAAGCCGCGCGAGAAGGAATCAAATTTGTAGGCCCGATTGATGTGGCGGTTGAGGGAGGCGGAATTGTACTGCGTGAGGACATAGACCTGGCGAATGCCTGAGTTGATGCAGTTGCCGATCGGGATATCCACCAAGCGATATTTTCCGGCGAGTGGCACCGCAGGTTTCGAGCGTTCTTTGGTCAGTGGGTAGAGGCGAGATCCCGCGCCACCTCCCATGACGATGGCCAGCGTGGAACGTCGGGCGAGGGTTTCGACTTCGAGGCGACTCGCCAGCTTGACTGCAGTTTTGGAACTCATGCTCAATGGGGGTGTTGGTACGGTAAGTTTTGGGTGAAACAAGCTCACTGAGCAAGCGTTTCTCTCCGTCGTTTTCCACTCAATATTGTTTCCTTCAACCCCTATGAGCTTTTCTCTCTCCGCCCATCTCCGTTTGATCCCCCTCCTCAGCCTCGCGGGAGTTGCTCCAGCGAGTGCCGCTGTCGATTTCGAGAAGCAGGTGCTTCCCATCATTGACGCCAAGTGCATGGACTGCCACAAGGCTCCTTACGAAGACAATGGCCGCCTCAAGAAACCCAAAGCTGAGCTGCGACTGGATGCAGCCTGGGCCATCCTGCACGGCAGTGAAAACGGCAAAGTTTTGAAGCCGGGTGACTCCAAAGGCAGCTACCTCTATGAGGTGACCACCCTGCCCGAGGATGACGACATGTTCATGCCGCCAAAGGGAGATCCCCTCACCGCTGAGGAAAAAAAACTGCTCAAGGAATGGATCGACGAAGGGGCCAAGTTTGGTGGCTGGAAGGGCAATCTCGAAGGCAAACCCGCCGATGCGGAGGACTCGCCCGAGGCCCAACGCGAGCGCGAGCACGAGGTCTTTTACACCAAGCTGGCCGAGGGCGTGGAACCCGCCTCGAAGGAAGCTCTGGCCAAGGTGCAAGAAGCCGGCGCTCAGGTCTCCCAATTGAAGCCCGATAGCCCCCTGCTGCGGGTCGATTTCCTCACCGGCGTCTCCGCCTGCACGGATGAAAAAGTCGCTGCCCTGATGCCCATCGCTGGCCAGATCGCGCAACTCGATCTGGCCCGCACCGCCATCACCGATGCCACAGCGGCCACGCTGGCCAAGTTCCCCCACCTGGCGCGGCTCGACCTGCGGCAGACTGCCGTCGGCGACAAGACGCTGGAGCAACTCAAGGACCTGAAAAACCTCCGCACCCTCAACCTCTTTGACACTGAGGTCACTGATGCTGGCATCAAAAATCTCGAAAAGACCACCAGCCTGCGGGAGATCTATCTCTACAACACCAAGGTCACGGCCGAGGGTGCCAAAAAGCTCGCCGCATCCAACGCCAAACTCATCGTCTCCCACAAGTAATCCTCCCGCTCACCCGACAGC
>JAGRPD010000111.1:0-2901 GCA_020439875.1 Verrucomicrobiales bacterium | reverse complement strand
TCTCCCGCCGGTGAAGGCGAGCGCATCGATCAACCCGCCCCTGCCATCCAGGCCGTCAATCAAGATGGCAAGACCGTCGATTTCACCGAGGTCTATGCCAAAGGCCCCACCGTGGTCTATTTCTACCCAAAGGCCGACACTCCCGGCTGCACCAAGCAAGCCTGCAGCCTGCGCGATGCCTACGCCGATCTCACCGCCCAGGGTGTCACGGTGTTGGGTGTCTCCACCGATGTGCCAGCGGATCAAAAGAAGTTTCAGGAGAAGTTCAACCTGCCCTTCGACCTGATCGCCGATCCCGACGCCAAGGTTTTGGAAGCCTTTGGTGTGGAAAAAATGGCGGGCAGAAACCTGGCCTCTCGGCAGGCCTTTCTCATCAGCAAAGGCCGCATCGTTTGGCATGACGGCAAGGCCAGCACCGATCAACAAGCCGCCGATATCCAACGTGAGTTGGCCGCGCTGAAGCGCTGATTCCTCGCTTTCTTCATCACCCCACCCACCGGGCAGGGCTGCGGTCCTGCCCGGTTTCTTTTTCCTCCATGACGACTCCCCTCCTCCGTTCCCTCCTCGCCACCGCCCTGCTCGGCAGTGCCTCCCTCCCGGCTGCAGAGCCTCATGATGTCGTCATTTACGGTGGCACGGCCGCCGCTGTGACGGCTGCGGTTCAAGCTAAAAAAATGGGCAAGAGCGTCATCATCGTCAGCCCCGACAAACACCTCGGAGGCCTCACCTCCGGCGGCCTGGGCTGGACCGATAGCGGCAACAAAACGGTCATTGGCGGCTTGGCGCGCGAGTTTTACCATCGCCTCTGGCAGCACTACCAAAAACCCGAGTCCTGGCCACACCAGAACAAAGCGGCCTACGGCAACAAAGGCCAGGGCACCCACGCGCTCGATGATGACCAGCAGTGCGCCTGGGTCTTCGAGCCGAGCGTGGCGGAGCGCCATCTCGATGCCTGGATCGCCGAGTTGGAGATCCCCGTCGTGCGTGAAGCCCGGCTGGATCGTGCTCATGGCGTGGAAAAAGACGCTGCCCGCATCACCGCCATCACCACTCTGGATGGCACCCGCTATCCGGGACGCATTTTCCTGGATGCCACCTATGAGGGTGATTTGATGGCCGCAGCTGGCATCGATTACCACGTCGGACGTGAGTCCATCGCCACCTACGGCGAGGAGTGGAATGGGGTGCAAACCGGTGTACTGCATCACAAGCATCACTTTGAGACCGATATCAGCCCCTACATCGTCCCAGGAGATCCCAGCAGCGGCGTGCTGCCCCGCATCAGCACCGAGGCACCGGGGGAATACGGCTCTTCCGATGACCGCGTGCAGGCCTACTGCTTCCGCATGTGCCTGACCAACGTGCCGGAAAACCGCGTGGCGATTGAAAAACCCGAGGGTTACGACCCCAAGCAGTACGAACTCCTCGTGCGCGTGTTTGACAGCGGCTGGCGCGCCTTTTTCCACAAGTTCGACCTCATCCCCAACGGCAAGACCGACACCAACAACCACGGCCCCTTCAGCTTCGACAACATCGGCTTCAACTACGACTACCCCGATGCCAGCTACGAACGCCGGGCGGAGATCATCCGCGAGCACGAGACCTATCAAAAAGGCCTGCTGTATTTCGTCGCCACCGATCCCCGCATCCCCGCTGAGATTCAGGCAGAAATGAAAACCTGGGGGCTGCCGAAGGATGAATTCACCGACAACGGCCACTGGTCTCACCAGCTCTACATCCGCGAGGCCCGCCGCATGGTGGGTCATTTCATCATGACGGAGAATGAACTACGGAAAAAGAAACCCACGCCCGATTCCGTCGGCATGGGCTCGTACGCCATCGATTCCCACAACACCGAGCGCTACATCAAGCCAGATGGCTTTGTGCAGAACGAGGGAGACATCGGCGTCTCCACCCGCGGGCCCTACCCCATCGCCTACGGCGCGCTCGTCCCTCGCGCCGAGCAGTGCACCAACCTGCTCGTCCCCGTCGCCTGCTCCGCCAGCCACATCGCCTACGGCTCCATCCGCATGGAGCCCGTCTTCATGATCCTCGGTCAATCCGCCGCCACCGCCGCCAGCCTGGCCCTCGACGCTGAAATTGCCGTGCAAGACGTCCCTTACGACGCTCTGAAAAAGCGCCTCTTGGAGGACGGTCAGGTGCTGACTTTTCAGGATCCCGACAGCGCGCAGTTGGAAGGCATCGTGGTCGATGACATTGCCGCCAGCTTCACCGGAGACTGGCCCGAGAGCCGCTCCACTCGTCCGTTTTATGGCGTCGGTTACGCTCACGACAACAAGGACCGGTCCACAGAAAAGACCGCCACCTTCACCACCGATCTACCTGCCGACGGACGTTACGAAGTGAGGCTGGCCTACTCCGCCGCCGGTTCCCGCGCCAGCAACGTCACTGTCCGCGTGGAGCACGCCCAGGGGACCGAGACCGTCACCGTGGACCAGCGCAAACCCGGCTCCCACGATGGCATCGCCTGCGACCTCGGCACCTTCGATTTCAAGAAGGATCAACCCGCCCGCGTCACCCTCACCAACGAGGGAGCCAACGGCTACGTCACCGCCGACGCCGTGCAGTGGATCCCGGTGAAGTGAGCGGGTGCGTGATGGCGCGACCCACGAGCGGCCTTCAATAAAGCATACAAATTCAGCTTGCCTTTTCGGGTGGACGCGGGCAGTGTCCGCGCTCCCCGAGACCCACCTCTCAATTTTTTTCAAGGACAGATGCCAGAGTGGTCGAATGGGCACGCCTGGAAAGCGTGTGTACGGGTAACCGTACCGAGGGTTCGAATCCCTCTCTGTCCGCCACTCTTTCGGAGATCAGCCCTTCATCCCATGGTGGGGGGTTCGTGCGGTCTTCCGTTGTGGGTTCATCCGGGAAGTTGGTGCG
>JAGRPD010000110.1:16884-21003 GCA_020439875.1 Verrucomicrobiales bacterium | reverse complement strand
TGCTCGAAAGCGCCACCAGCGACGCCTGGCTGCGCGGACTGGCAGCTGGACAGGCGGAAGGTCTGGCTAAGGGTCATGCGGCTGGACTTTCTGAAGGCAGAGAGGCTGAACGTGCGGCCTTGCTCGCCAAACTGCTAGCTTCGGGGATGAGCGAGGAGCAGGCTCGTCGTTTGCTCGATTGAGCGGTTCCCTTCAACGCGCTGGCGTCTGAATCATCGCCCTCCGCGCCCGCGTTGGAGGCGAGAGAGGAGAAAAGAGGCGAGGACATCGGCGGGACGCTCGGTCAGCATCACACGTTGATAATCCACCGCCGTCTCGCGAACCACCGCGTCCATGTGCTCCAAGTAGGAATGAACGACCTCGCGATAGCGACGGGAAATGAGGCTGGGATCGACGAGCATGGATTCCCCTTCTTCCACGTCCAGAAATCGGGCGGGGCGTTCCATGTTGAAGTCGATTTCCACGGGATCCAACAAGTGGAAAAGCGCGACGTCATGGCGGCGGAACCGCAGGTGCTGGAGCGCCTCCTTCAGTTCCTCAGGCGGCACAAAAAAATCAGACGCCACCACCACCAGAGCCCTCTGGCGGATCTCCTCGGCCGCAGCATGCATGGACTCCAAAATCGTAGTGCCTCCCTCGGGGCGCAGATCGGCCAGACGCTCCATCACCAAACCCAAGTGCGAAGGACCGCGACGAGCCGGAATTCTCTCCCGATGAGCCGCACCCACACCCCAGAGACCGACGGCATCTCCCTGCCGCGCAGCGAGGTGGGCCAAGGTGCCTCCAAGCTGCCGAGCAAATCCCATGCGATGCCTGGATCCCTCAGCGTGATCGGGGAAATTCATGGAACCACTCGCATCGACGATGAGGCACAATCGCAAGTTGGTATCTGCCTCAAACTCCTTGATGTAATAGCGATCCGTGCGCCCCCAGGTGCGCCAATCCAGCCGCCGGGTGTCATCTCCCGGCACATACTTCCGATACTGCGCAAACTCGATGGAAGACCCTTTCACCGGACTGCGATGGCGACCCGAGACCGTGCCCAGCATGGCCTGACGTGCATTGAGCGGCAATGCCATCAGCCGTGAAAGCTCGGCGGGATCGATCAAATCAGCAGCCATAAAAAGGCGGGCAAGATGGGGTTAGGACTCCTTGGCCAACTCCTCCACCAGACGCTCCGTGACCTTCAAACTGGTCACCCCTTGAGATTCGGCCGTGAAAGTCGTCATCACCCGATGGCGCAAAACGGGACCCGCCACGGCCTGCAAATCCTCTCGACGCACCATGTAGCTCCCCTGCAGCGCCGCACGCGCTTTGGCACCGAGGATCAAAAACTGCACCGCTCGCGGACCCGCACCCCATCCCACCAGAGGGCGCAACCACTCCGGTGCATCCTCGCCGCCGGGTCGGGTGCGCCGCACCAGATCCACCGCCAAGGCGTAGATGTGATCCGGCACCGGCACACGCCGCACCAGACTTTGGAAAGCCAGCACCTTCTCCGCATCGAGCAAGTGCGTCAGATCTGGCAGTGCCCCTCCGGTGGTGGTGCGTGCGATTTCAATTTCTTCTTCCCGCGTCGGATAGTCCACACCGATCATGAACATGAAGCGATCTAACTGAGCCTCTGGCAGCGGATAGGTGCCTTCTTGCTCGATGGGGTTCTGCGTAGCCAGGACGAAAAACGGAGAGTCGAGCGTGTAGGTGCGTCCTGCCACCGTCACTCGCCGTTCTTGCATCGCCTCCAGCAGGGCGGACTGCGTCTTCGCCGGAGCACGGTTGATTTCATCCGCCAAAACGATGTTGGCAAAAATCGGACCCTTAGCGAATTCAAACTGCCGTTTCCCGCCTGGGAGTTCTTGCAGGATGTCAGTCCCAGTGATGTCCATCGGCATCAGATCCGGCGTGAATTGGATACGATTGAAGCTGAGAGACATCGTCTCAGCGAGCTTGCTGATGAGCAGCGTCTTGGCCAAACCCGGCACTCCCATCAGGAGCGCATGACCTCGAGCAAAAAGACAGATGCAGAGCTGCTCGACCACATCACTCTGACCGACGATGACTCGAGAAAGCTCCGTTCGAAGGGCATCGTAGGTCTTTCGAAGAGCGTTGATGGCTTCTACGTCGTCGGCGGGCAAGACGGAGGAGGGAGAGGCAGAATCTTCAGCCATGGGTTTCGGAGGGTAAAATTGAGAAATCGCGGGCCGACACGAGCGCGCGCTCGTGCCTGTCCGATCCAACCAGACGCCGCCCGCCCTCTCAAGAGCAAACCCATCTGATTTTAAAAAACTCGCCTTCGCTCAGGAGCGGCATCGGACGGTCCGTCCTACTGACGTTGGGCCGGTTTGATCCATGAAATCAGCTCATTCCCGGCTGCATCCAGCAGCCTCAAATCCGTCAAAGTCACCTGCCCAGATCCCCCGCAGGGATCGAGTCGCAGTCCCTGCAGGGGCTGCTCACTGGGAATCTCCACCGTGACCTCGTGCCACTCGCCATCGTGCTCCACCGGGAAAGTGCGACGAGTGCCATCGGGCAGTTTGGTCTCCGCATCCGTCGTCCAAAAGACATCTCCCTCCCCGGTGGCTTGGCTCTTGATGCGGAAAGACAACCGGTAGGGCCCCGGCTGCTCAATGCCGCGGAGACGATCAAAGGCGAGGCCAGGATCATCTCCTGTGCAGGTGAGAATCCACTCCCCGCGTCGCTTTTCCAAATCGGTGCCACGGCGGGCGCGCACCGAGTCATCTTTGGCTCGCCGTTTCCCTTTTCCCGAGTGGGTCGCATGTTTGCCAACGGGTCCCAATGGCTGAGTAAAATCCGTCCACTCGGGGTGACGGTCCATACCGGGCTCGAGAGTCGTGGCCACAGGCTCCCAAGACTTGGCGGGAGCGTGATCCATCTCTTTGGAAAGAGCCGTCCATTCCGCGATCAAGGCATCTCGAATCTCAGGATGCTCGCCAGCCAAGTCGTTCAGCTCCGTCGGATCCTCCAGCATGTCATACAACTCCCAGGGGCCGGAGCGAAAGCTAACCAATTTCCACGGTCCTTTGCGCAAGCCGCGATCCGAGCCAAACAGGAAATACAAGGGCGGGCGCGGCCCCAAGGGTTTGCCTTTCAAGACGGCATCAAAGGAAATCCCGGCAATTGGACGCAGCTCTCTCTCCGGCCATTCCTCGGGAATCTCGGCCCCCGTCAGAGCTGCAAGTGTCGGCAGCACATCCACCAAATGCACCGGATCCGAAACGATGGCTCCTGGAGGCGTCTTCAACCCCTCGGGCCAATGCACGATGCCAGGGGTGCGGATGCCACCTTCATGCTGGTTCTGTTTGTAGAGACGGAAGGGCGTATTGCGCACCCAGGACCAACCCGTGCTGTCACTCCATGAGGTCTCCGGCTGGTAGGGCTCTAGCTCCATGTGCTGACTGGTGCGGTCATAGGGACAGGCACCGTTGTCGGAGACAAAGAGGATCAAGGTCCGATCCAACTCGCCGTGCTTGCGCAGATCCTCCACAAGCCTCCCCACCTCCTGGTCCACCCGATCAATCATCCCCGCCAGAGCCGTCATTCGCCGTTCCTCCCACTTTTGTCGATCGGGAGGCAGGTCAGACCAAGCCGGCAAATGATCGGGGCGTGGCGCGGCCTGGACGGATTCGCTAACGAGTCCCAACTCCTTTTGGCGCGCAGCACGGGCCGCGTGAATGACATCCCAACCAGCCGAATACCGTCCCAAATACTTCTCATAGTCTTCTTTGAGCGGCTGCAGGGGAGCATGCGGCGCATTGAAAGCCACATGGAGATACCAGGGCTTGCCGCCTTGCTGCTGGCGTGCCTCGTTGAGGAATCGCATCGCGTAGTCCACATTGGCTACCGTGGTGTAAAACCCCGACTCAGGCACTTGAAACGGCTCTCCGTTGAGGCGGAACGTTTTGTCTCCCCGATAATAATTGCAGGCCCCGCTGAGGTGCCCGAAGTAGCGGGAGAATCCGAAATCCGTGGGTTGCTGGGAGAGATGCCATTTCCCCACCATCATGGTGTGATAACCCGCTGCTCCCAGCATTTCTGCCGTGGTGCTGGCGTAGTGCAGACTTTCTTGCCCCGCTTGATACGCGTAGCGTCCCGTCAGCA
>JAGRPD010000110.1:12635-16825 GCA_020439875.1 Verrucomicrobiales bacterium | reverse complement strand
CGCCAGCCGGTCGAGATGGGGGGTCTCAATCTCGCTGCCGTAACATCCGAGATCCGAGTAACCCAGATCATCCACCATGATCAAGAGCACGTTCGGCGGTGTCTCCGCACGACCCACGGAAACCGCCAGGAGTCCGGCGAGACAAATCAAACTCTTCCAACGCTGCATCATCATGCAACGTGAAACGCCCCGAGCATGACGATCATGCAACGGAAGCGACCTCCGCGAGATCAAGCCGTGAAGTCGATGAAGTCGAGCTTGGCTGCCGCGCTGAAGGGATCCGTGAAGCGTCCAAGATTGGGGAACACGGCGGCTAGTTGGCCACTCTCCACACCGAACCATTTGGCGATAACCGCCGCATACTGATCGACTGACGTGGTGGGGATCCAGCGGCCACGATTTCCCGAGACATCAATCCCGCCATTGGTGGTGAGATTGGGGAAGGTACCGTAAATTTTCTTTCCTTTCACCGCACCTCCCATGACCATCATGTGACCGCCCCAGCCGTGGTCAGAGCCGCCCGTGGCATCGGTCTTGTTCGGTGTCAGCGTTCGAGTGAAGTCGGACGCGGTGAAGGCCAAGGTATCATCCCAGAGACCGTTCACGGTTTGAATGCTATCCGCGAAGGCCTTCAAGGAGCAGGACAGCAAACGAACGAGTCGGTAATACCCCTGATCGGTCCTCGCCTCGTTGTTGAGCACAGGGATTTGAGATGTGTGGGTGTCCCACCCGCCCAGCTGAACGAAAAACAGTTGGCGACCGTTGCCAATCACCGAATTGCCGATGATGAGACGGGCCGCCATCTTCATCTGGCGGGCAAAATCTTCGTTGGCAGGCGTCAAACCACTTCCAGCAAAGGCGTTGTTGAAAATCGTATCCAATGCCGTTGTGCCATTGCCCGTGTCCGTGACGGCCAGCGCATCGAGCACCAAACCCTCGGTCACCCGAGCGTTTTTGGACACGTTTTCGTATCCTTGATCGAACAGACTGGCGTGGCTCATCGCCATCATCTGCTCCGCTGCGGCCAGACGCCATCCGGTGGAAGATGTCTTGTAGTTGGTGCCCGTTTTGCCAGGGGTGACAAACGGATCGTAACTGGATGTGAAGGGCTTTTTGGTGGTGTCGAGGACGGCATTGGCGTAGCCGACATTGCTGGGGCCGTAGCCGCTCAGAGAGACCACCCCATTGGTGCTGTTGAGGACGAATGGCTGCTGAGAGAGTCCTTTTTGGAAGTTGTTGATGCCGTTGATGGACACGCTCATGGAGAGCGCGTCGGGATCGACATTGTAAACTGCATCCAAAATGTCCGCGACACGTCCACCCCAACCTGTGGTGAAGGGTTTGTCAGGGATGGAGGACTGCCACTGGCCCTGCTGATCCGAGTGAGAGAAGAGCTGCGGCGGCTTTTGGGAAGCTGGCAGCGTGGAAAAGTTGGATCGAGTGACGTTTGGCTGCGTCAAGGTGCCGACGTTGCAGACGAAGGCGAGGTCCTGGGCATCAAACATCGTTTTGAGATGGGCGCAGCCCGGGTGCACGGCCATGCCCGCGCCACCGGTGTATCCGGCGGCGTGCTCAAAATCAGTGTTGTCGGGAGAAACCGCTGTCCCTGCTGCATTGATGTCTGCCAGAGGAATCGCGATGCCGCCCAAACCTCCCGCATAAGTGGGGACGCCTCGTCCCGACTCATACTGTGTGCGGGCGGTGCCTCCCATCGGGACCAACAGGTTGTTGGTATCGCAGCCCCCGTTGAGGAAAACGCAAACCAACGCCTTGTAGTCACTGGGACCTGACTGCGCGGCCGCTGCTCCGATGAGCTTCATCTGGGCGATGGTGTTGACGATCGAGGTGACACCGAGGCTGGCAGCCGTGCTTTGCAGCAGGAAATCCCGCCGGTTGGGCTGACTGCGATCCTGTTTCTTTCTGAGGAAGGGATTCATATGGCCGAAATAAATGAGCGTTCAGCGGGTGGTGCGGGGAGACGACTACTTGGAGATGAAGGAAGCCGGTGAGATGGCCACCAAGTAACCCGCGATCCGGACTCGCGCCTTGATCTCGTTGGTGAAGGCCGGTTCGTCGGTGACTTTGTTGCCGCGGGTGGTGGAATAGCCGGAATAGACGGCTGCGATGATGGATTTGCGAGGGTTGATGATCGCGGTGTTGTTCAGATCTACCAGCGCCAGGGAGCCGCCGACGGCCTTGAGTCTGCCTCCGGCCAAGAGAAGGTCTAACTTATCCACAACAGCAGTGGTCGCAGCGAAATGCGCGGCCTGCTTCTGCGCATTGGTCGGCGTGCCACTGATGCCGGGCATGGCAGCGAAGGTGGTGGCGTAGAGATTGATCAGGAAATCGTAGTTGAGGACGATCCGCTCTTTTTGCTGATCACTGTTGTTGTTGTTCATGTCCCCCAAAAAGTATCCGGCTTGCTTGCTCCAGAGGCTCGTTTTGGAAGGATTGCGCTCAGGCGCGACGGTGACGGTGACGTCGCTGGTGGGCGCGGTGCCGAGTCGGATGGTGTAGGAGTCCAACGCTGCGGAGGGAAGGATGGGGTTGCTGCCACTCGGCACGCCCGCGAAGTTCTCGGTCACATCAGTCGAACCGCTCGTCTCGGCAATGATGAGAGAACCTCCGTCATTGTCTTCAATCGTCGCATTGAAATTGTTGCTCACGCTGTAGCCGCCGCCACTGAAGGCATTGCTGATCTGCTGCGTGTGCCGTCCTTCCACCGCAGCGTCGTCCACGGCGGTGACAGTCACCGTCTTGGGCACATACCAATCCGCTGTGGTGAAGGTGAGGCTGGTCGGAGCAGTGGTGAGTTGGGATCCGGCATTGATGGCCATGGTGACATTTGCGGTGGGCTGACGGCGCAGCGCGACGCGGTAACTGTCTGTGGCACCACCTTCCAACACCAAGGTCTGATTAGCGCTTTGCAGCACACTGACGGTGTAGGTACCGTTGTTGTCATTGTCTCCGACGATGGCGTTGAGCGACGGCGCACTCACCGCTGCATACACCGGGTCCGCCGACTGAATGACATGGCTCACCAGCCCGATTTCAGGGCCTTCGGAGTGGGTATCATTCACGGCCGTGACGGTGACGGTCTGTGGGGTGGCCCAGTTTCCTGGAGTGAAGGTCACGGAGGTGGGAGATACGGTGACATCGGTGGTATTCACACCGAAGTAGGTGATGGCGGGCGTGATTTGGATGGTCACGTCTGCACTCGGCGCAGAACCCAAAACCAGGTCGTAAGTATCCGACGCGGGACCTGCGCCGCCGCCTTCGACCACGAGAGTTTCCCCACCGCTCTCCGTGAGGATCACCCGAGCGTTGCCGTTGGCTTCGTTGTCGGTGATGTTTACCGTCAGTTCGTCAAAGGTACGATTGCTGTAGGCAATGTCGGAGCTGGTGCTGGAGTGGCGGATCTGGGTGGTGTGATTTCCCTCCACACGGCGATCATCAGCGGCGGCGACGGTGACGGTGCGTGGGGTGCTCCAGTTGGACGTATTGAACACAAATGTCTGCTCCGGCAGGAAAGTGCTGGCCGTTGCGGCACCTGGCAGCGCCGTGGAAACTTTGACCTCGGGTGCTGCACTGGTGGTGATGCTGATGGGAGCATCCACATCCACCCCTGGATAGGTGGTGGTGCCAGCCAGAGCTGCAAGTGCAAAGCTGTAAAGCCTGTTTACCCGATTGACCACGTTGGTCTCCGTGGCGATCTGAAACTCGGGTGAAACGAGGCCCGCCTCGGCCAAGGTGCCCGGCACCGTGTAGTCGGGCAAGAACCAGTTGAACACACTGGGTGCCGCCAGGGTGGATTGGCCCAAAACGCTCGTGTAATCTCCAAAGCGGAAGCGAGTCGGCTCCGTCCAAGTGGCGGGAGAGAGAGACTGGAATTTATCGATCTCGCTCTGCGGATACGGCGTCGTGAGCGGCGACTCACCCGTGCTAAACGGCGTGGGAGCATCCTTCAAAGTAGTCAGAGGAATGTTGGAGTAGGCATTGAGCGCCCGCAGCAAACCCATGAAATGAACCAGCGGCTCTTTCATGCGACCGTGGCCCACGGCAGAGTCTGCTAGCACGAGGCTACGCGCTTCGTAGTCCAGCAAAATGGCTTTCAGCACTTCGCCCAGATTGCCATTGCTTTGGCGGAAGGTTTCGCTGACCCGATAAAGGTAACCCGCGCTGGGGTTGGA
>JAGRPD010000110.1:0-12537 GCA_020439875.1 Verrucomicrobiales bacterium | reverse complement strand
TGCGCCAGTTCCAGATCGGCCGCCGCCATGGCATGCGTTTGAGCACGCACGGTCTGGGTATCTCCGCTGGGCAGTGTCTGAGCAGGAATGACAGTACCGCCGTTGTAGGTGTGCAGCAGAGTCTTCGCACTAAAGTCGTGATAGACAGTGGTGCCGACACGACCGAGGACCTTCATCGGATAAATCCACGGAGCCTGCCACCAGGAGTCTCCACCACCTTCTCCGAAGTTCGTGAAGCTCACACCGGACACGTTCGATCCACCCTGAATCTCGATGTTGGGCCCCACGCGAGGTGAGGTGTTGTAAAATGAGATGCCGTTGAAGCGCTGCACGGCATAGGTCTGATGGCGCGCGCCATGGCAGAAGCCCGTCATCACCCGGGCCAGCTCGGTGATGTCGGTGTTGTCATAGGTGGGGATGGGCAGGCCACCACCATCGAGGATCAGGCTGCCATCGGGGTGACGCATGATGAGGCCGATGGAAAAGAGCTGCATGATCTCCCGAGCGTAGTTTTCATCTGGACTGATGGTCACACCGCCACTGACATACTGAGAGCGGTTGCGCAGGTGGCTCAGATAGATGCCCATCATCGGGTGATAGGTCACGCCCTCGAGCATCTCACGGAATGAACCAAACGCTCCGGCTGCAATCATGTCCCAATAGGAGGCTGCGCCGTAGTGCTTGCTTTTCACCGTGCCATCCAGCTCCGAGATCACGAGGATCTCTGTCAACGCCTGCGTCATGCGCTGCCGCACCTGAGCCTTGGACTGAGTCGCCAACGTCCACATCTCTCGACGCCGGTTGTTGTGGAAGGGATGGTTGTTGTTGTAGGTGCTGTTGGCGGTGGTGCTGACGTTGGGATTGCCAAAGATGTCATAGCTCACCGAATAGGAAGCCCCAGAGAAATTGGGATCGTTGCCGGAGTTGATTGGCTTACTGCCACGCAGCACGAATTCTTCATTGTCCGCCGCCATCACCAGGGTTTGCAGGCTCGGCCAGGGCTCGGCCATCTGCTGATCGATCCAGGCCTCGTATCCGTCCAGCACCGTGCCACCGGAACCCAAGGCCGCGTCCACATAACCGCGCACTTCGGTGTAAAGCGCCTCGGTCGCGCCGTAGGTGCTTTGTTCCAGGAAGCGATAAATATCCCGCTCGACCTCGTCTCCCACAGGTGCAGGCCAAGAGGGGCTGCCAAGGGCGGGCGCATCGTGCACGAGCGGATCGTAAATGAAGTTGGTGGAACCCGTGGCCTTATTGAAATAACCGATGATCTCTCCACCCGGATAGTCGGCGGTGGTGACGGCGATGTAGAGTTCCCCCGCGTGCAGCGCGGTGAGCATGGCTTGGTCCGTCACCTTTGTCTGCGCGGCGCGGATCGGCCAGCTCTTGCCCGTGACTTGGCCGAGGCCGACGCTGAGAATGTCCAGATCCGACCCGACCCGCAGGTAGGCGGTGTTCTGAGGTGAGGAAAGATTGCTGAAGGAAAGATTGATGACCGCGCCGTCATTGTCGCCCTCCACCAGCGCGGTGCCGATCCCCGATGCGGTGGTGCTCACGCCAGCTTCACGGCCCAAATAGGCGACGAACAGGGTGCGGTTCGTATCCACGGCAGGATCCGCGTCGGCGAGCGTCACGGCGGCGCTGATGGGCGGCGCGGCGGAGCCCGTCACTGGGCGATGCAGATGAAAATCGACCAGCTCAGGAACCTCGGGCGCGGTATCCAGCACGGCGTCCACCACCACGTTCATCGAGCTGACACCGGCGGGGATGGTGAGGGAGCCACCGCTGATCTGGCTGTTGTCGGTGCTGCGGCGCAGCAGGTAGTCCACCGGCGAGGCGGAGCCTTTGGTGGCGTCCTCTGAGCCTGTCACACTATAAGGTAAGGTCAAAGGCATGGTGCCGACGCTGCGCTGCAAGACGATCTTTGCCGTGGTATTCTCCTTTTCCAAGGACACCTCACTGCCCGCGAGCGGAGCCGCTGTGAGGGAGAAAATGCTCTCCAAAACCGCGCCGTCGGAGGCGGCCCCTCCCGAGGCATTGGAACTCGACGCCGCCGTTGCCGGATCGGTGCCCGTTTTGTTTTCTGCCCAGTCTGAGACACCGTCAGAGTCGCTGTCAGCGTCCAGCACTTCCAGTTTGTAAAATTTCCGATCCCCGGCGTCTTTGGTGATGGTGATGCTGTCGTCGCTATGGTCCTCGTTGCTGATTTTTTCGGAGCCTGGCACCACATCCCAAGTGACGGCCTTGGGGGAATCCGCGCGGACGACGCGGTATTTTTTTCCTTTTTCCGCCTGAAAGGTGAACACCAAATCACTGCTGGCGGCGGTCAGGTCAGAGATGTGGTGACAATCTGAGGGATCACGCGGGTCGGTGCCAGCGATGGATTCCACTAGGTTGCTGCAGCCATCGTTGTCTTCGTCGTCACCCGGTGCGAGATCAAAGGCGCTGAAGAGCTGCTGCCAAACGTCGCACATGCCGTCGCCGTTGTAGTCCGTGGCGCGTGCTGCAGGGGACAAGTTGAGGGCGACCAGAAGACACAAGAGGACGCCGAAACGCGAGAGGTGCGCATGCATGGTGATGGGAACGGGGGCCGGAAGTGGGAACTGAAGGGCCGCGTCATCCGGAGGTTTGTGCCTCGGCGGGATTTTTTCGCGGAATTTTGTCAGCCTAAGGCTTCATCAAAAAGCATGTCAATCCCTATTTGCGACCCCTGAAGTTCCCCTTTCGGTTGATTCGTAGAATCTTATCACCGCTTCCGGCGACCCGCCAGAAGGGTCGATCAGCCCCGGTGGCCGATCTCCCGCAATTTTGCCTCTGCCTCCGCCCAGGCCACCTGATGCGGCATCCGGCGGGAGCTGGCGGCCAGGGCTGCCGTCACGCCGGCAGCTTCTCCCATGGCCACCGCATTGCCAGTGACCCGATAGCTGGAGTGGGCGATGAAGTCTCCGCTGATGCAGCGCCCCGCCATCAGGAGACCGTCCACCTCATCCGCGATCAGCGCCCGCAGCGGGATGTCGTAGGGCTGCATTTTGATCGTTTTGGGCATGATGGCGTGATTTTTGTTGTGGTCCGCGCTGAGGGCGTGCACGTCGATGCCGAACGTGACGCGGGTGACGGCGTCCTCATGCCGAGCGCCGCGTTCCAGGTCCGCCGCTGGGACGGTGTAGCGGCCTTTGATGCGGCGGCCATCTCGCACGCCGATCTGCTCCGCCGTGGCCACGATTTGCAGTCCCTCCCAGGGGCCACCGAGCTGGCGCAGGTTGGCGACCATTTGATTCATCTCCGCCCGCGCCCGCACGGTTGCTGCCGTGATCTCCGCCGCATCCCAGGCTTTGATACCGTATTCGTGATTCATCATGGCGAAGAGCAAATTATCCCGCACATGCCACAACGTCGGATTCGCGTAAGACGGAAAGTGGCCCGTGCTCACCAGCACCTCCCGGATGCGTTGCTTTTTCTCGCCATCGCTGTTTTCTCCCGGCTGGGGTTGACCAAAACGGACAAACTCGCGCAAGGCGGAGGCGTCCTTCACCACCAGCAGCGCATTGAGCGACATCGGCTGGCAGGGACAATCCTGCGCCACTCCGATCTCAAAGGAACATCCCGCTTGGAATCCGAGATCGCCATCGCCCGTGGTGTCGATGAAAACCGGCGCGCTCCAGGCCTGGCGACCCGACTTGGATTCGGTGACCACGGTGGTGAGACGGCGGCCCTCTTTGAATGCGGCGCAAACTCGGGTGTGAAGCTGGAACGTCACTCCCGCCTCCGCGCACAGCTCCTCCAGCAAGAGCTTCAACGCCTCAGGATCATAACAGAACCGGCTGGTGCTGGCCGAGTTTGCCCGAGCATCGCGAGCGTCGAGTTTTTCCCGCAGCTCCTTGGCAAACCCAGGTTTGTTGAAATCGAGAAAATAGCCCAGCAATCCCGCCGTCCAAATGCCGCCCAGACAGCCGCGCCACTCAAACAATCGCACCCGGGCTCCCGCGCGAGCCGCCGTGATGGCCGCCGTCACGCCCGCCGGTCCCGCGCCGCAAACGATCACGTCCGCGTCCCGCCCCAGCGGCAGGTTTTGCTCAGGTTCGCGAAACACCTCGCCCCCTGCCGCAGGCTCGGCCGCACCGACCAGCTGAGTTGCAGTGCCGCCTCCGAAGGCAGCGGAAAAAAGGCGGCGACGAGAGAGTGGACGTGGAGGCATCCTCCATCAACGCCATCGCATCTCTCCGGCTAACAGGGAATCCGATGCCGCAGGGAGCAAGGCCAACAACCTGGATCAAAATGGCACCCGTCAGGCCCCCACCCCTGCGCCACTCCCCGAAGCAATCCACTCAACCCGCCACGATCAACCGCTGGCTCGCAGGCGCAAACCGCACCGGACAGACCCCCGCCAACTCTCCATCCAATTCGAAAGCCGCATCCCGCTCACACCGCACCTCGAAGCGCTCCAGTTGAAAATGCTGCACCCCCTCCGGCGGTCCATCCCCCAGATGCGCCGCGCTGCGCACCAGATCGCCGATTTCCGCACAGTCCACGTGATGAAACACCAGGATATCGAGCAGACCATCGCTGTTGGACGCCTGGCGAAAAACCGGCAACGGCCCCCCGTAGCGCCGCCCATTGCCGATCAACACCAAGCTGCTCGGAATCGGCGGACGCCCCTCAATGTGCACCGTCAGCACCGTCTCCGGCTGGCGCAGCACACGCAGGGCGGACAGCGCGTAACTCAGGGGACCAAACCGCATTTTATCCTCCCAGGTTGTCTGCCGGATGACCTCCGCATCCAGCCCCACCCCACCGAGTTGTACAAAATACAGATCATTGGCCATCCACAGATCCACCTCCCGCCGTTCACCGCTGGTGATGCGCTGCCAGCAGGCCCGCAGATCCCGCCCCGGCAGACCCATCTCCGCCGCAAAGACATTCATCGTCCCGAGTGGCAGCGTCCCCATCGCAGCGGGGGCTTCCCCCTCCGCCCGCTCCGCATTGGCGCGGCACACGCCCTGCAGCGTCTCATTCATCGTGCCATCTCCACCAGCCGCGATGACCAGCTTCACCCCGCTCTGCACCAGCTCCCGCGCGATCTCCGTCGCGTGCCCCGCAGCGGTGGTGTAGTGCATCACCGGCCTCGGATCCAGCGCCTCCACCGCCTCCTTCAGCGCACCCGCCCGACGGCTGCGGGCCGCAGGATTCATGATGACGTGGAAGGCGCTCATCGGATGACTTGCAAGCCGCCTCCTTTCATTCAAAGCCAGCCCGTCTCCGCCAGTCGATCCGTCAGCGCCATTTGACGCTCCAACTGCTCTCGATACAGTGCCTGCCGCTCCGCATTTGGCTCGCACCGCGTGCTCTCGTCCAGCTGCACCAGCCGCGCGCAAAGCGTCTCGTAGTCGGCGTCTGCACCGCCCTCCGCCGCTGCCCGAGCCTGCACCGCCTGGATCGCGGCCCCCAAAGCTGCCCCTTCCGAAGTCGAGAGCGTCACCACCTCCGCCCCAAACGCATCCGCCGCCACCTGCCGCCACGCCGCGCTTTGGCTGCCACCGCCCGTGAGCCGGATCTCCGCCGGATCCATGCCCAGATCCCGGAATCGCTTCAATCCATACGCCAGCCCCAGCGTCGCCCCCTCCACCGCCGCGCGCGCCAAGTTCGCAGGCGTCAGATTTCCCATCCGCACCCCATGCAGCACCCCGCAGCCACCGGGCAGATTCGGGGTGCGCTCCCCATTTAGATAGGGCAGAAACATCAGCCCCTCCGCCCCAGCGGGAGCGCTCGCCACCGCAGCCTCCAGCTGACGGAGATCCCAGCCATTCATCTCCCGCACCTCTTCCGTCACCACCGTCACATTCATCGTGCACACCAGAGGCAACCACTGATCCGTGCTATCGCAAAAAGCCGCCACCTCCCCCTGACCATCCACCACCGGTGCCGCCGCCACCCCATACAAGGTGCCGCTGGTGCCAAAACTCGCCGTGATGACACCCGGCTTGATGTTTCCCGTACCGATCGCCCCCATCATGTTGTCCCCGCCCCCAGCGCTGATGATCACATCGTCCCCCAGGCCCCAAGCCCGCGCCAGCTCAGGCTGCAATCGACCATGCACCGCGCGGGAGCTACCCACCTCGGGCAGCATCTCCTTCACCCGGGGATCGATGAAGTCCGCCAGCTCCGCACACCACGTCCGCGTCCGCACATTCAGCAGACCCGTGCCCGAGGCGTCCCCGTATTCCATCCGCTTCACCCCACTGAGCCAGAAGTTCAGATAGTCATGCGGCAGCAGGATGGACTGCGTCCGAGAAAACTGCGCCGGTTCGTTCTGCTTCAGCCACAGAATCTTTGGCAGCGTGTAGCCCGGCAGCACCGCATTGCCCGCCAGCGCGATGACCCCCGGCTGCCCGCCAAAAGCATGCGCGATCTCCGCACACTGCCCCTGGGTGGACGTATCGCACCACAGCTTCGCCGGACGCACCGGTTCATCGTTTTCATCCAGCACCACCAGCCCGTGCTGCTGACCACTGACACCGATGCCCCTCACCTCCGCCCGCCGGGAACCGATCTGCTCCAGACACCCCCGCACGCAGGCATCCGCCGCCTCCACCCAGGTCTGTGGATGCTGCTCCAGATGACCCGGCGGCAGCCCCTCGATCAATTCATAGCCCTGATGGCTGCTGGCCAAAATGGCACCGGACTCCAAGTCCAGCACAATGGCCTTGGTACTCTGCGTGCCGCTGTCGATTCCGAGATAAAGCATGGGAAGCGTTGAGTTGGAGGATCTGCCATCCTGCGCCAGCAGGGTCGTGATTCAATCAGAAAAGCCGTCTCAAAAGTCGCGAAACGGCCCCCGTGGCTCCGCCGCCTCCATCTCCCGCGTCCACGCCTCAAACCGCGCCTTCACCTTCTCCAGCATCTCCGGCCGCTCCGCCGAGAGATCCCGCGTCTCGCCCACATCCTCCGCCAGGTGAAACAATCCCCCCTGCTTTCCCCCCATATCCACCCACTTCCAATCCCCCACCCGCGCCGCACGCTGATCCCGGCGCACCCAAAACATCTCCTGCCGGGGGCTCGGAGCCTCACCTCGCAGCGTCGCCCACCAGTCATAGCCATCCAGCTTCAACGCCGGATCCAGCTCCACCCCACAGGCCGCCGCCAGACTCGGAGCCAGCTCCAGGCTCGTCAAAAACGCGTCGCACACCGAGCCCGCCGGCAGCTTCCCACCCGGCCACCGCACCAGGCAGGGCACCCGGATGCCACCCTCCCACATCTGCGACTTATGCCCTCGCAACGGCGCATTGTCCGCCCCTCCACTGCCGCCATTGTCCGAAAAGAAAATGATGATCGTCTGATCCAGCCGCCCCCGCTCCTCCAGCAGCGCCAGCATTTTCCCGATCTCCGCATCCATGCACGTCACCGCCGCCCGATAGTCCCGCCGCCGCGCCGCCGAGGTCACCACCCGCGTCACGCCACCATATTTGAACTTCTTTTCCTCAAACTCCGGCTCCACCGCCGGATACATCTCTTGGAACTCCCGCGGAGCCTGCACCGTACTGCGGATCTCCGGCTCCAACGCCGAAGATCCATGCGGCGCATTGAACGGCACGTAGCAAAGAAAAGGCCGCTGACCCGCCTGCTCTCCCAGAAAACGCCGCGCCTCCCGGCCAAACACGTTCGTGCAGTACGTGCCCTCATCCTCCGTCGTCGGTGCACGCCCCCGATACATGCTCGGCACCCCGTAGCGCTCATGCGTGTAATAATCGATGCCCGTATTCACGAAGCCGTAAAAATCGTCAAACCCCCGCGAGGTCGGCAAAAATCGCTGCAGCGATCCCAGGTCCCATTTCCCATAGATGCCACTCGCGTAACCGCCCGGCTTCAGCAGCGCCGGCAGGATGCGCTCCCTCACATCCATGCCGCCGATGCGTTCAAACGTCACATCGTACTCCGCCGGCGGATACTTGTAGCCGTAGTCCGGCGCTTCATTCCGGATCATGTCCGAAATCCCATGCCGCTGCGGGTAGCGCCCCGTCAGCAGCGACGCGCGCGACGGCGTGCACGCCGGCCAGGCCACGTAAAAATTCGTCAACCGCACCCCCTCCCGCGCCAGCCGATCCAAATTCGGAGTAATGATGCCATTGCCCAGCACCCCCAGATCGTTGTAGCCCTGATCATCCGACACAATCAGCAGCACATCCGGGCGTTCCACAGCGCCACTCGACAACGTCATTGCGCCAGCCAAAGCCAGCCCCCGCATCCAAGGCATAAAATTCATCTCCTCACAACGTCAGCCCTGACCCGCGCCTTGCCACCAACCCACCTCGATCTCAGAGCTGCCGCTGACAAACCGTATGGAGGACCGCTCGTCCTCAATCCACGCCACCCGTCAGTGCCATCGCCTCCTTCACCGACTTTTGCCCGATCGGCTGATAGGCATCGAACGGCCCATCCGCACTACCCGGCGGCCAAGTGGCCGGATCCGAGTAGAGCCCATCATCCCGGTATTCGGTTTGCAGCCGCTTGATTTCCCCCTTCAGCTCTTTGAACAGCGCCTGAATCTCCGGTTTCTCGGAATCCTCCATCGAGTAAAGCAGATTGTGCTGCTCCTCTGGATCCTGGCGCAGATCAAACAGCTCCCACCCATCTTTCTCCCAATAATAGATCAACTTGTGCGTCCGCGTACGCACCCCGTAGTGCTGCGCCGTATTGTGATGCCCCGGTGAATGATAATAGCGATAGTACACACTCTGCCGCCAATCCTGCGGAGACTCCCCGTGCAGGATGGGAGCCAAGCTCCGGCCCTGCATCGAGTCCGGAATCGGCAAACCCGCCAGATCCAAAAAGGTCGGAGCCAAGTCAATGTTCGCCACAAACTGATCCGGCGTACTTCCCGCTCGAATGCCCGGCCCCCGCACCAGCAGCGGCACCCGCAGACCCGGCTCATACATGAAGCGCTTGTCATACAAACCCAAATCTCCCAGATACCAACCGTTGTCCGCCGAGTACATCACAATCGTGTTTTCCGACAACCCCGCTTCATCCAGGTAATCCAGCACCTTCCCCACACTATCATCCACCCCCTGCACGCAGGCCAAATAGTCCTGCATGTAGCGCTGATACTTCCATCGCGTTAGATCGTCACCCGTCAGCGTTTTGCCGTTCACCTCCAGCTGATTCGGCTTCACCCCCATCCAATCACGCAGGGCCGGCCCCTTCAAATCAGCCGGAGGCGGCAGCTTCAAATCGCGCCGAGTTAGATCGTGAGCCACCGTCTGCTGATTCTCCGGCAAGGCAGCGGGACGCGTACGATAGTCATCAAACAATGTGTCCGGCTCTGGAATCACCGCATTTTGAAAGCGGGCCTTGTTGCGCTCATCGGGCTCCCAAGCGCGATGCGGAGCCTTCTGATGCAGCATCAAAAAGAAAGGCTTGTCCTTCGGGCGAGTCTTGAGGAATTCAATGCCCAGATCTCCCGTGATCTCCGTGCAGTGACCCTGGATGGTCAGCTTTTTCCCATCCACCAAAAAAGCGGGATCCCAATAAGCACCCTGGCCTGGCAGCACGATCCACCGGTCAAACCCCTGCGGATCACTGCCCAAATGCCACTTCCCAATCATCCCCGTGTGATAGCCGCCCGCCTGCAGATGCTTCGCCACATTGTCTCGCGCCGGATCAAACCGATTGAAAACCGGCACCCCATTGAGGTGGGAATACTGCCCCGTGATCAGCGTGGCACGGCTCGGTGTACAGATCGAGTTGGTGACAAATGAGTTCACAAACCGCGCCCCACCCGTGGCCAAGCGATCAATGTTCGGCGTCTCATTGACCTTGGAGCCATACGCTGAAATCGCATGCTGCGCATGATCGTCCGAAAAGATGAAGAGAATGTTCGGACGTGGAGATGCCGCCTGGGAACCCCAGGAAAAGGCAGGCAAAGCGGCAGCAGCAAAGAGAAAACGAATCACATTCATGAACCCACAGAAACGCCGTCTCCAACCGCTTCTCTCAAGCAAGCATCCACCCACCCCGTCCGATCCGGGCCGCCGCCATGCGAGGCGACGGCAGACAAGATCATTGAGGAATTGGGTGATCGCAGATGAAGAGCGAGACGCCCTCTTCGGTCGCGGCCAGTTGAGCCAGTGGCTCATGGCTACAGAACCCTGCTGAACTCTCTCTCCTTCCTTTCGCTGAGGGGCGATCTGCCTTTGAATTCCTTCTCTCTTCCGCTAGGGTTTCCCGCGTCCACCGCATGCCCTCCGCCGCGCCAGTCCTCGCCGTGTCTCCAACCGCCGTACCCGCGATGGCTGGCTGGAGCCGTCTGCGCCAGTGGGCCGTGATCTACGGATGCGGCACCCTCCTGGGCCTGCTGGCGGCAGATGTTGTCCAGGGCGGTTTCAATACGGGGCTCGTTCCCCTCAAACCCATCCTGTTTTCGCTCGCCTCGGCCGCCCTCTGCCTCGGCTTGAGCTTGGTAAGCAGACCTCGGATCTGTCTGCCAGCACTGGCTCTGCTCATCCTTCCCGTTTGGCGCGCCCTCGACGCAGAAGTACTGCAACGTTTTGAGCTAACCGATATCAGCCAGTTCGCCATGACCGTGACGCGGACTCTGCTGCTGGTGATCGCGATGATCGCCGTCCTCTCCACGTCCGAAGGCCTGCGAGCCGCCAGCGTCGCCGCCGTGGTGGCCATTTTGGCGACATCGGGATCGGTGATTGCGGAGGCCTTGGGCTGGATCCACCTCACGCCCATCCCAGGTCGCTACTGTGGCTTCAGCGGTCACCCCAACGCGCCGCCCATGATTCTCTGCGAAATGCTCGGCCTGTTGTTCATGCTGAAGAGCAGCTTTCGTTTCAATTTGATCATGCTGCTGATTTGCGTCCCCGGCGTGGCCCTGACCTACGGGCGCGGCGGCATGGTGCTGCTCGCCTTCATGGGCGCGGGTTACGTGGCGCTCAATGCCCGCCGCCACCCACTGACCTTGCTGCTGAGCGTCGCGCTCGCCATCCCCCTCATCGGCGCGGGTTTTACCCTCCTGCAAAGCGGCTCCCGCCAGGGCCTGCTGGAGGACAAAAACATCTCGGACCGCTTGGACGCCATCTACAGTCTCGATTTTGAAAAACTCAAATCTCCCGAGCGCATCAAGGACCTCTCCGACGCCTGGGAAGCCGTGCGGCATCAGCCGCTGCTCGGTCAGGGAGTCGGAGCCTCGGGTGGCTACTGGGCACCGCACAACGAACTCATCTCCATCTGGCTGGAGTTGGGTTTGGGCGGCTTGCTGGTGTTCCTCGCACTCCACGCCGCGCTGATCCTGCGCGTGCTGCATCAGCGCGGTCGCGGCGGTTTTGCCCTGCTCGCCATCATCGCCTTCATCCCCCTGGCGCAGGGGCGGATCGACACCGTCCACTACTGGCTGACGCTCACCACCCTGGTCCACACTCTCTGGCCGCGCCGCTACCGCTTGGCTTGGCAGGCACCCACTCCGACCGCCCCACCAAGGAGGCCCAGCGCTTGAAGCCCGCCAGTCCAACCCGCGAGTACCTGCCCGCCGTCGATGTGCTGCGTTTCATTGCCGCGCTCCTGGTAATGTTCACCCACTACGGCTTCCGTGCCTGGAAGGTCAATGGCGAGAGCAGCATCACCTTCCCCGAGCTGCTCGATCTCCACATCCTGCGCCACGTCCCACTCGTTGTTCCCCTATTTTTCATCATCAGCGGCTTCGTCATCCCGCTGTCTGCGGAGGGAAAATCCGCCGCCAGCTTTGCCCGCTCCCGTGCGGTGCGGCTCTATCCCGTCTTCTGGCTCTGCTGCACTTTGACCTGGATCATCACCACGCTGTGGGCCAGCCCTTCCATGCAGTCTCCGCCATGGGTTTTTGGTGTGAATCTGACTCTCTTCCACGGCCTTTTTCACCTTCCCAACGTCGATGCCGTTTATTGGACGCTCACGGTCGAAATGCGGTTTTACATCCTCGTCTTCGTCGTGCTGCTGCTGCGCAGCTATCCGCGCATGGGCCTCGTCATGACCCTCTGGATTGCCGCTTCTTTTCTCGATCAAATCCATCTTCTTCCCTTCGGCGAGAGTTTCATCGCCGCCGCCCACGCACCCTGCTTCGTCGCCGGCTTCTTCTACTCCGAATGGCATCGCGGCCGCCTGCGCCCCCTCACCGCAGGGGTTTTGATCGCCGCCATCGTCCTCAGCCTGGGGCGCGCCCTCGATCAGGCGGCCACCGACTGCCGCCTCACGGGGGTGCCGATCTCACCCGTCACCACCACCGTTTTGATGCTGCTGATCCACCTGATTTTTGCCGCCATCAGCACCAGGCGACTGCGCCTCACCAGCCTTTCTCGCTGGGCCCCCATCCTCGGCGGCATCACCTACCCACTTTATGTGCTGCATAACTACGTCGGCATCACCCTGATGCAGGCGCTCTCCCCCCATCTGAATCGTTGGATCAACCTCCTCCTCGTGAGTTTTCTCGCCTGCCTCGTCTCCTGGGCCATTTGGCGATGGTATGAAAAACCGGTGAGCCATTGGCTGCGGCAGCGCCTCCGCTGA
>JAGRPD010000109.1 GCA_020439875.1 Verrucomicrobiales bacterium | reverse complement strand
TATCGCGGCAAGTACGTGGTTCTCATTTTCTGGGGAGACTGGTGCCACGGCTGCCACGGTGTGCAGCCCGCTTTGATCAATCTGGCCAATCGCTTCAAAGATCAGCCCCTCCAAATCCTCGGCGTCAACACCGACCCCGCCTCCACCGCCCGCGCCGCCATCACCTCCAGTCAGGTGCCTTGGCGTTGCTGGGCCGATGGTAGCACCTCCGGCCCCATCACCTCCGAGTGGAATCTGCACCACTTCCCCACCGTGTATTTGATCGGACCCGATGGCGTCATCTTGGAAAAAAACCCCAATATCAGCTCCATCGCTGACAGCTTGATCCGCGCCGGCTTGACTCCCACTCAACCCTGAGATCGACGTTTCGTCGCCTCAATCCAAACGACGCAGCAACCGCCGCCGCCAGCCCATCACCGCCGTCTCCAGCGGAGCCGCCAGCGCCACCAGCATCAGCCCCATCGCCAGCACATACACCAGTGCCTGGCCGGCCTCCGTCTCGCGCAGTCCTGAGGGCAAGCGCGGCAGCACCCCGTGGCGCACCAGCAGCAGCAACGGAAAGTGCAGCAAGTAGCAGGGATAGCTAATCACCCCCAACCAGCGACACACCGCCTGCATCCGCAGACCCGCCGCCCCCAATCCCGCATGGCGCGCCCCAGCCAGCATCAGCACCATCCCGGGCAGCGCCACCCACGCCGTCAGATGCAGCTCCCAGGGCGGCGTACTCTCGAAGCGTCCGACAAACAGCAGCGCCGATCCCGTCGCAAAGATCCCCCATCCCAGCCACCAGGCCATTTTCCCCACCCAAGGAATCACCCTGTGCCAATGCTCCGCCAGCAGCACCCCCGCCAGCCAAAGCCCGCACAGGATCGACACCGTCCACAGCCCATCCGCAAACGCCCTCTCCCGCAGAATGCCCCACCGCGTCCACGCTAGATACAGCCCCCCCGCCACGGCGAGGCTGCCCAAAATCCCCAACCAAGCCGCCGCCCGCACCCGCAGGCCACACAGCACCAGCAGCACCGGCCACATCCCGTAGTAGAGCATCTCGCAGCTCAGACTCCAGGACACCTCCATGACCGGCACCGGACCCGTAAAAATCTGCAAACTCAGCAGCGACGCCGCCAGCTGCCGCCCCGGCCACGCATCCGTGACACCTGGTATATTCGGCACCCACTTCCACACCGCGAGTGCCAGCGCCAACGTCAGCAGGTAGATCGGGTAAATCCGCGTCACCCGAGCCACCGCGTAGCGCCACCAGCGCGGTCGTCCCGACTCCAAATCCCGCCGCAGAGAGAGTTGAATGCAAAACCCCGAGATCAGAAAAAACAGCCACACCCAGTTTTCCCCCGTCCCACCGATCGCCCGCAGCCAGCGCCATCCCGGTGGATTCTCCGCGAAGGTCCAGCCGTAAAAATCCGTGATCACCAGATCGATGATGTGCGTCATCATCACCGCCAAGGCCGCCACCCCCCGCATCAGATCAATGAACCGCTCCGCGCCCGCATCCACGCGATGCGGCCGACTCGGATCGGAGGCGAGTGAGGGGTCAGCCATGAATTCCACTCAAACCGCAATCGCCGCCTTGATCCCCGGCCACGGCTCATAGCCCTCTAAAGTAAAGTCCTCGTAGCAAAAACCGTCGATCTCTTTCACCGCTGGATTCAACCGCATCGTCGGCAGCGGCCGCGGCTCTCGCGTCAGCTGCAGCCGCGCCTGCTCCAAGTGGTTGGAGTAGAGATGCAGATCCCCCATCGTGTGCACAAATTCACCCGGCTCATACCCACACACCTGCGCCACCATCAGCGTCAGCAGCCCGTAGGATGCGATGTTGAACGGCACTCCCAAAAACAAGTCCGCGCTGCGCTGATAGAGCTGGCAACTCAGCCGCCCCTCCGCCACGAAAAACTGAAACAAACAGTGACACGGCGGCAGCGCCATCTCCTGGATCCGTCCCACATTCCAGGCACTCACGAGGTGCCGCCTGCCACCCGGATTCGTCTTCAATCCCTCAATCAATCCCGCGATCTGATCGATCACTGGTCCGCCTTCCGCCCCCTGCCAGCGCCGCCACTGCGCTCCATACACCGGCCCGAGGTCGCCTTTTTCATCCGCCCACTCATCCCAGATCGTCACCCCATTGTCCCGGAGGTAGCCCACATTCGTGTCCCCCTTCAGAAACCACAGCAGCTCGTGAATGATGGATCGCAGATGCAGCTTCTTCGTCGTCACCAGCGGGAATGTCTGCCGCAAATCATACCGACTCTGCTCTCCAAACACCGCATACGTGCCCACACCCGTCCGGTCCTCCCGGTAGCTTCCGTGGTCCAGCACTTTGCGCAGCAGTCGATGATACTCTTCCATTTCGCGCGCAGACTAGCAGCCTCGCCTCTCAAGAGCAAGGTGCAGCAAACACCTTCCACCCGCCCCTACCATCCCCCCATTCGCAAGAACCCGTCGCCACCAATTCGTAATGCCCCGCAGCGGAGGTAAGCCAACCCCGCAAATGGGTCCGACTTGTTGGGAAGTTCTCCACCTTTTACCCAGTCGTTCACAACTTATTCACAGAACCACCCGGATGACGAATTCCTCTTGCACCGCCCGTTTCCCCACAAAATCCAAGCTCCCAGCGCGTGCCCCCTCAACCTCCGTTTCCCTGGGCAGCGTGGAACAAAGCTCCCTTGAGCGAGGAACATCTTCGCACCAGTTGTTCACACCTTTCAACATCGATCAATTCATCACAACTCATTCATTTTCAATACTTTTCATCTTAGAGTCGCATCACCTAAAACGTTTCCTTGCCATTCCCTCAATCCCTCAAAATCCATCCAACCCGCCCGCTCCCCTTCTCAGCCATCGACCCGAGCCACCGTCCTTGAGCCTTTGAAACCAAGGCCCTACGGCCATCTTCCGTCGATCCCAGCGGCTTTCCATACCGCTCCTGCTCACCCCGACGCCGCCTCTCCTCTTCCCACTTTTTCACAATGCGATACGGCCCCCCTTTTGCCTTGCACTGCGGCGGGGTTACCCACTCATTCTCCTCTCCATGCGCGCCTTCCAAATCACCGGCACTGAGGGCTTCCCCTCGCTTCAACTCACCACCCTGCCCGATCCCCAACCCGGACCCAGCGAGGTCCTCGTCCGCATCCGCTCGGTCTCGCTCAATTACCGCGATTGCATGAATGTCCTCGGCATCCGCGGTGTCACCGGGCCCGTACCGCGCATCCCCTGCTCCGACGCCGCCGGAGAGATCGCCGCTCTCGGCCCCGAAGTGACGGACTGGCAAGTGGGCGACCGCGTGGTGCTGCCTTTCATGCCCTCCTGGCTCTCCGGTCCCTTCACTCAGGACCACGCCGCAGCCGCCCTCGGTGGAGCGATCGATGGCGTCTTGAGAGACCTCATCGCCCTCCCCGCCGCCAGCCTCGTCGCCGTACCTGAGGGCGTCACTCTGGATCAAGCCGCCACCCTGCCCTGCGCCGCTGTCACCGCCTGGAATGCCCTCATCACCCGCGGCGGCCTGCAGCCGGGCCAGACCGTCCTCATTCTCGGCAGCGGCGGCGTGTCCGTCTTTGCGCTGAGCATCGCCCGCCTCGCCGGAGCACGCGTGCTGGCCATCACCAGCAGCGATGAAAAAGCCCACCGCCTCCGCCAGCTCGGCGCGGCCGAGGTCCTCAACTACCGTGACACGCCCGACTGGCATCTCTGGGCACGCCAGCAGACCGGCGGTGAAGGGGTGGATCACGTGGTGGAAATCGGTGGTCCCGAGACGCTCAATCGCTCCATCCAAGCCGTGCGCCATGGCGGGCACATCGCGTTGATCGGCGTGCTCACCGGCACCGTCGGCCAGATCGAAACCGTGCACCTTTTGCGCAAAGGACTGCGGCTCAACGGCATCTACGTCGGCTCGCGCGATCTCCTCGCTCAAGTCACCCAATGCGTGGCCCAAGGCGGGCTCCTTCCCGTGATCGACCGCGTTTTCCCCTTCGAGGCTAGCGCCGAAGCCTTGCGCCATCTCGAGAGCGGGGCACACTTTGGAAAAATCGTCATTCAACTCTGATCCCATGCCCACCTACATCTACGAAACCATCCCCGCCACACCGGGTGAAGTCCCCGAACGCTTCGAGACCCGGCAAAGCATGACCGACGCCGCCCTAACTCATCATCCCGAGACCGGAGCCCCTGTGCGCCGCGTCATCGTCGGCGGCACCGGCCCCCTGGGCGGCACCCGTGGCCAATCCAGCGCACCCGCCGGTCCTCCCACAGGCCCCTGTGGCGGGTCTTGCGCCTGCTTCCCCGGTGGATCCTAATCCCTTCCTTCTCTTCCCAATGAACTATTTGCAAGTCATCCTCCTGCTCGCCACCCTCTCCCTCCCTCTGCTGCCCGCTTACGCGGACGAGGAGACTGCCGAACAAGCTGCGGCGCGCATCGCGCAGATGGAAAAAATCGCCGATCTGGCCCTGGTGCCTCCGGTGATGAACTCCCATCCGCTGCCAGAGCACGCCTACGAGAACCTCGACTACGGCATGACCATCGGCCTGGAGCGCACACCAGGCGGACGCCTCTGGGCCTGCTGGGTGGCCGGTGGCGACAGCCCCGCCGCTTACTTCGTACTCGCCTCTTCCGACGACGAAGGTCAGACCTGGTCGCAACCACGCTTTGTGCTGGATTCTCACGACCCCAGCCTGCCTGCGCCTCGCAGCATCTTGGTGGGAAATCTTTGGACCGATCCCCTCGGTCGCCTCTGGCTGATTTTTGATCAGTCCATGGACATGTTCGACGGTCGCGCCGGCGTCTGGGCCATGATCTGCGAGGATGCCGATGCAGAAAACCCCGTCTGGTCTGCCCCACGACGTCTCTGGCACGGCGTCACCCTCAACAAACCCACCGTACTTTCCAACGGAGAGTGGATGCTGCCCGTCTCCCTGGATCAACGCCCCGGCTTCGGTCGATTCAAAGGCTGCTTCTCCAATCTCGATCCCCTCCGTGGGGCCAATGTGATGGTCTCCACCGATCAAGGTGCCACCTGGCAGCTGCGTGGCCGTGCCGTTTTCCCGCATCCCGATTGGCATGAACACATCATCATCGAGAAAAAAGACGGCACGCTCTGGATGCTCGCACGCACCGCCCGCGGCATGATGCAGACGACCTCGACCGACGGCGGAAACACCTGGGCCGAGCCTCAAGACGCCTCCATCAAACAGCCGAATGCGCGCTTTTTCATCCGCCGTCTCGCCTCCGGTCGGCTGCTGCTCATCAAGCATGGCGACCAGATCGACGCCCATCCCGGCCGGGAGAAACTCAGCGCTTGGCTCTCCGAGGACGATGGCCAGAGCTGGCAGGGCGGTCTCATCCTGGATGATCGCAAAGGCGTCTCCTACCCCGATGGTCTGCAAGCACCGGATGGCTCAATTTTCATCTCCTACGATCGCAACCGCGCCAAAGACGGCGAGATCCTGCTAGCGCGCTTCACCGAGGAGGATGTGCTGGCTCAAAAACTCGTCCAACCCAAGTCCAAACTGCAACGGCTCATCAGTCGGCCCCTGGCCAAAATGACGAAACCCGAATCCCTCTTCACACCGCTGTTCGATGGCCAAAGCTTCGATGGCTGGGAACAATCCGGGAATTGGGTGATCGAAGACGGTGCCTTCTATCGCAAAGCCCGCGGAGGCTCCCTCAAATACACCGCCTCCCGCGTGCCGGATGACTTCGAATTGCGCTTCGA
>JAGRPD010000108.1 GCA_020439875.1 Verrucomicrobiales bacterium | reverse complement strand
GCGGATGCTGCCAGATCTGCACGGTGCCCGCCATGCCCGCCACCAGCACGCGGTCGCCCGTGGGTGAGAAGGCGATGCGGGCCAGTTCGTTGCTAAAGTCCGCCACCTCGTTCATCAACAGCCGCCGCTCGAGGTCCCACAGATACAATCGCTCGCGGTCATCCTTCGTCAGCAGCAGGCGGCCATCGGGCGACTCGACCACCGTGCTCACGGTGTCCTCGTGCAGCAGGGGCTCACCCTCCGGTGCACCGGTTTCAGCCAAGAAAATCCGCACCATCTTGTCCTCCGAAAACCAAGTGAAAAAGCGCCGCCCGTCCGCGCTGAACCGACTCTGAATGCCGATGCCCGCATAGCCCGCATCCAAATGGCGCGGCGGACCGTCCTCCGGGACGATTTCTTTTTCGGCCTCCAGATCCCACAAGGCCAGATCCGCCCGCAAGGTCGAACCCACCGCCCTCCGGCCATCGGGACTCACCGCCACATGCAGCACCGCCTGCTCCATCTCGAAGCGCCGCAGTTCTCCAGTGCCAGGGTTCTTCAAAACCACCGCCCCATCCGCGTGCCCCGTCACCATTGTGCTGCCATCCGCCGTGAGATCCGCAAAGCTCAACGCCCCTGCATCAGGCCGCCACGACTCCAGCAGCGTCCCGTCACCCGCATCGAAAAGCCGCGCTTCCTCCGCGCCACGCTCTGCCACCAGCAGCCGTGCGCCGTCCGTGCTCAACCGCAACCACGCATCTCGTCCCACGGTCGGAAGCCGGCACATCACCCGCCAGTTTTCCAAATCCACCACCTCCACCTGTCCCGGCTCCGACCACACCGCCGCCACCCGGCCATCCGCACTCACCACCCGCGCATCCTTCCGCTCCGAGGCACCCACCGTCAGAGCTTCACCCGTCTCCGCCAGTGTCCCCTCGTCCCAACGCCGGAAGCGACCGTCCATGTTCAGCGTCACCAGTCCACCGCTTGGCAGAAAACCCGCGTAACGACAGCCCGGCCCCGTCTTCAGCACCTGCGGCGGCACGCGCCGGTCGCGGATGTCGAAGACGCCCACCTCCAGCGTGTTTGCCACCGGCACCATGCGCGTCCCGTCCGGCCCCATCGCGATCTGATCCACCGCCCGCCCCAGCGGCACCGCTGGCCGCAGGCGAACGCCGCTCACACCACTCACCAGCGTGAACCCCGCCCGCGGTTCCTCCGTGCCCGCCAGCAGACGCGCGCCATCGGGAGTGAAAGCCAGCGCCGTCACCGATGCCGGCATTTTCACCGCCTCGATAAAACCCGCGTCCATCTCCCGCAGCCGCAGCCAGCCATCCACGCCCCCGCTGCTCATGCGCTGCCCCGTCGGGTCCAGCGCCACATCGCCCATGAAAAAATGATGCTCGTAGCGATGCCGCAGCTCACCCAGCGGCTCGACAGCGCTCACCGCCTGCGCGAACGCCTCGCCATGCGTCGCCAGGGCCAGCCGCCCATCCACACTGAAGGCCGTGCCCGTCACCGCCCTGCGCAGCACTTCCCGCCGCCACAGCTCGCGCCCATCCGCCGCATCGTGCAGGCTCATGGACTTGTCCTGCCATCCCACGGCCAGTAGCCCCGCATCGGGCGAGACCGACACCGCCAGCGCCGCGCCGTGCACGGGGAATTCCGCCCGCCAGCGCACGCCTCCCGTTCTAGCATCCCACACGCCCACCGAACCTCCCTGCGTCACCGCCGCAAATCTCCGGCCATCGGGAAAAAACGCCGCCTGATTCACGAAGTCGGATTCTTCGGCCAAACGAAACTCCTGCGTCACCGCCTCACCCGATCCCAAATCCCACACCCGTCCCACGCTGCCGCCTTCCCAAGCCGTCACGGCGAGCAAGCGCGCCCCGTCCGCCGTCACCGCCTGCGCCTTGATCCGGCCCGGCAGCGTGTAGTTCCTCAGCTTCTGCGTTTGGCCACCACCCGTGCGCCAATGATGAATCGTCCCGTCCCGTGAAGTCGCCGTCAGCACCTCTCCGCCATCCGGCGGCAGCATGTGCGCCCAGCTCACCGGCTCCTCATGCGCCATCATCGGCGCGTCCAGCACGCCCGAAGAGCCACCCGCCAGCAGCACCAGCAGACGGTAGCGCGCGCTGCGGTTCTCCGGGTCCGTCCGCAGCGCCCGGCACAAGCGCGCCACCGCATGGCCGAACGCATCCTGCACTTCCTCCGCCGCCACACGCTCGTCCGCCACGCTGAAGGCCTGCCGCGTCCGCGTCTCTGCCTCGACCGCACGCGACCGCATCACCGCGCTCACCACCACCGCAGCCATCAGCGACATTAGCGCCACCGCGCCCGCCACAGCCAGCGCCCGATGCCGTCGCATCCACTTCCGCACCGCATACGCCGCCGAAGGCGGACGCGCCCGCACCGGCTCGTGGCGGAGGAAATGCTCCACATCCTCCTCCAGCTCCCGCACCGTCTGGTAGCGGCGTGCGCGCTCTTTCGACAGCGCCTTGAGCACCACCCAGTCCAGTTCCTCCCGCGCCCGACGCCGCATGGCTGAGGTCGTGAGTCCGGACGTTTCCAGCATCCGTTTCGAGGGCTTCACCGGATCCTTTTCCTCGATCAACCGCAGCCACTCCAGCATCGACGCCCGCCTCAGGTCCTCCGCCCGCAGCGGCGGCGCACCCGTCACCAGCTCGTAGAGCAGCGCGCCCAGCGAGTACACATCCGCCCGCGTATCGACATCCAGCCCTCCGCGAGAGGCCTGCTCGGGACTCATGTATTCCGGTGTGCCCAGCATCTGCCGCGGGCTCGTGTACAGCGTGTCCGGCGTCAGCTCCTCCCACAGCGCCTTCGCGATCCCGAAGTCGATGATCACCGCGCGCGGCCCGTCGTTGGCCGTCGGCGCCACCAGCACGTTGGACGGCTTCAAGTCCCGGTGGATCAGCCCCTTGGCATGCGCGTGCTCCACGCCCGAGCACACTTGCAAGAACACCCGCAGCCGCTGTTCCAGATTCAGTTCGCGAGACGCGCAAAAGCGATTCAGCGGCTCACCCTCGATCAATTCCATGGCGAAGTAAGGCCGCCCCTCCTCCGTCACACCCGCCTCCAGCACGCGCGCCACATTCGGATGATCCAGCATCCCCAGCGCCCGCTGCTCCGCGTCAAACCGCGCCAACACCGCGCGACTGTCCATGCCCGGCTTCACCAGCTTCAGCGCCACCTCCCGCCGCAGCGGCCCCTCCTCCACCGCGCGATACACCACGCCGAAGCCGCCCTCACCCAGCACGTCTGCGATGCGGTAGCGCCCCACCTTCTCTCCCGCCGCAGCCAGCGGCGCCTCGTCGCCCTCCTCATCGAAGTCCACCTTCAGGAACACCTCCGCCAGACAGCGCGCGCAGACATCCCCCGCCTGCCCGCCGGGGATCGGCTGGCCACAGCGCGGGCATCGGGATTCGCCATCGGTTGGAGTTGGCATCACAGGCATTTCATCCGGTTCACTCGGACTTCGTTACAAAAGCCCGTCAGTCTCCATCTCAGCCCAGCAGCACCCGCCGCAGGTGGCGCATCTCCTCCTCCACCTCGTCCTCCGTCTCCACCGTACGCGCGATCTCCTCGCGTAGCGCCGCCCGGTAGTGCTTGCGCAGCCGGTGCAGCAGCACCCGCGCGTGCCCCTCCGTCACGCCCAGCTCAGCCCCAATCTCCGCCATCGAGGCCGCCGCCTCATCCCCCGCCAGATGCGGCGACAGCACGCGAAGAATCTCCGCCTTCCCCGCCGTTTCGTAGTCCGCCTTCAGCTGGCGGCGTGCCTCCAGCAGCAGCGTCTCCGCCCAGCGCCGTTCATACAGAACCTCGGGAGTCTTTCCATCCTCGACTTGCAGCGCCACGGCAGCCTCAGCCCCCGCAAAGTCCAGCGGCAGATCCAAAACTGCCCCGCCGCGTTTCAGCGCCGTGCGGTGCCGGTGCTGCTTGGCCAGCCAGTTTTGCATCCCGGTCAGAAGAAACGACCGCATCCGCCCCTGACCACCCGTGCCCATCCGCTCAAACACCTCCAGCCGCAGCAACTGCTCGAAAAAACCCTGCGTCGCATCCTCCGCATCCTCCACGCCCAGGCCCCGGCACCGGCAGTACGAGTACAAGGGCCGCCAATAGCGCTGGCAGATCTCCCGCAGCGCGGTCTCCCGCGTCTGAGGCTCCCCCAGCTTCATCAGCAGACTCCAATGAGTCGTCGGAAATGAACCTCCTCGAGTCATCATCTCTGCACAAACGCTACAACAAAACGGTCACACCGCCTTTCATCTTCTACTCGCCCAGCGAACGCAACGATCAACTGCAAACCCTGTGCCAAAAGAACCTCAAGAGGACCACGCCATCGAAGGCCCGCCAAAACCTTCGACTTCGTCAGCCCCACTAGGTTCCCTCGCGCATCAATCATCGCCGTCTCAATCATCGTCCCACTCGATCCCGCAAAATTTGGACGAGGAGTGGGACGACGATTCTCTCCTTACTTCTTCCCTTTTCCCTTCGGTCTGCCTTTCGGTTCCACATAGGTGGCACCGTTGTCGGGCGGCATGGATTGATGCCAATCCACGACGGCCTGCGTCATGGCTTTGACCCGCGCGGGATTCAGCACGGCCAGATTTTGCGCCTCACCCGGACTGGCGTTGAGATCGTAGAGCTGGGGCTCGCTGCCGTCGTATTCGCACAGCAGCTTCCACTTGCCTTGGCGCATTGCCAGATCGGGCAACCCGGTTTCGCCGTAGCAGTTGTCGCGGTCGGGTGGACGCCGGAAAAACAACGGCCGTCCGCGAGAGCGATCCGATTTCCCCATCAACACCTCCGCCATGTCCACGCCATCCAGCTCCACGCCCTCAGGCAGTGACAGGCCCGCCAGATCCAGGATCGATGGCGACAGGTCAATCGCCGCCATGAGCGACTTCTGGTTCACCGTCCCCACTTTGTCTTTCTCCATCAGCCCCGGCGCCCACACCACCAGGGGCGAGCGAATGCCGCCCTCGTAGAGCTGCGCCTTCAGCCCACGAAACGGTCCCGCCGTGCCGCCTTCCTTGTCGGGACCATTGTCGGAGCAAATCAGCACCACCGTGTTGTCTCGCAGCGCGTCGTCCCCGCGAATGCGATCCAGCAAAGAACCGAGCTGGCGGTCCATTTCCTCCAGCACCGAGAGGTAGAGGCCGTGCTTTGAGCCGTCGCGCCAGGCATCCACCGGCGGCCAGTAGGGCGAGTGGACGTCATCCGGCCACAGGTTGATGTAAAACGGCTTCTTCGCCGCCACCGCCCGGTCGATGAACAAAAGGGCGGCATCGCGGAACCCGCTGGTGATTTTCGAGCGCAGCATCCACGTCACCGGTTCCCCCAGCCGCTCGGCATCCGCCCAGATGCGACCCGGCTCGGTCTCCCCCGGCTGCAGGGTCAGCGGCAAAAGTTTGGCCCCCATGCCCTCGAAGTTGGTCAGCGATTCATCAAAACCATACGCCGTGATCGGCGGCGCATCGTCCACATCCCGTTGGCCGCCCATGTGCCACTTGCCAAAGTGCCCCGTGGCGTAACCCGCCTGTTGGAGAAAGCGCGCCAGCATCGGTGCCTCGGGATCCAGCCATTGCGCCACACCCCGGTCCTCATTGCTCTTCCGATTGTTCAGATACGAAGTGATGCGCCAGCGCTGCGGATACTG
>JAGRPD010000107.1:833-4621 GCA_020439875.1 Verrucomicrobiales bacterium | reverse complement strand
GCTGGTGCCGATGGAGCCGGTGGAGCCGAGGAGGATGACGTTTTTGGGGCGATCAGGCACGGCGTAGGAACTCAAGATAGAAATAAAACACCGGCCCTGTGAACAGCAGGCTATCGGTGAGATCGAGAATGCCGCCGATGCCGGGGAAGGCGTGCCCGGTGTCTTTGATGGCGATGCAGCGTTTGATCACCGACTCAGCCAAATCTCCGGTGACTCCGAGCAGGCAGAGCACGGGGGCTAAGATCAAGACGTGTGTCCAGGTCAGGGGGGCGAGGTTTTCACCCGCCAGTGCCATCATGCAGCTGGCGGCCAAAAACGCCCCGACAAACGCGCCGCCGAGTCCTTCCCAGGTCTTGGCGGGGCTGATGTGTGGGATCATTTTCCGCCGCCCCCAGAGCACGCCAAACGCATAGGCTCCCATGTCGGTGAACTTCGTCACCATCACCACAAACAGCAGCAGCATGATGCCGTTGGGCGGGAGTGCCTCACCGAGAGCGGGCAGACAAATGATTCGCGGCAGAAAGGCGTATAACAACACCGTGTAAACCCAGCCAAAAAGCACGGTGAAAATGCGCCGCAGGGTGGCGGCTCCCTCGAGCTGGTGCTGGTAGCAGAGGAGGAAAGCGCCCTGGGTGCCGATCGCCAGCAGCAGCAGATCGGCCGCAAAGGGAAGCGCCTCCCCATGGCGTGCATACCAAACCAGAGTGGCCACCCAATAGGCCGTACTCAGCAGCAGACCCCAGCGCGCAAAGCCCGGCTGCTCATCATCCCGCGTGAGTTTGGCGTACTCCCAGGAGCCCGCCAGACCCAGCAGCACGGCCACGGTCAGCACCACGGTCGTATTCCCCATCCAGATGCCGGTGCCCATCACCGCCCAGAGTCCCAGCGTGCTGGAGAGCCGGGTGAAAAACACCCGCTTCCGACTCAGCGTCGGCGCTGGAGATGAGGGCGAGGGCTGACTCATAGCATCAAAACGAAGGTTCAGGTTACGCGGGGGCCGCATCGGATCGCAAGTCTTGCTCCAAGGCGGTCAGTTTTTCTCCCAATCGCTCCAGCAGGGCCACCCGCTCGCGCAGGCGTTCCTGGCGGGAGTTGGCGTCCTCACGCGCGGGGTTGAGGATTTCAGAAAACCGGGCAAAGGCAGTCTCCACCTCTTCCGTCACTTGGAGAGAAAGGAGATCATGCAACTGGCTGGAAGAGACATCTAGCTTGTCGATCAGCTCGCGTCGCGTCGCGGTGAGCGTGGCCTTGGTCAGCAAAAACAAAGCCCCCAGCAGCAAGAGGCCACCGAGCGCTGCGGCACCCGCCTCGCGCCACCCGACGAACCACCAGGCCAAGCCAATCACCAGCAGGATCGGCACCAGCATCACCGGAATGCGACGCGCGCGTTTGTGGGCCTTGTTGAATCCAGGCTCGATCGATTCATCCAGCCGAAGCCCCACCACAAACCGCCTCAATGCCCCGTCGATGCGGGCTAAAAAACGCCGCCGCAGTTCCATCCGTCCGGAATCCTCCGAGGCTGCGTCTTCCTCCGCCGGCAGAAACAAAGTGGCCCGTCCCTTTGCGTGCAAAAAGCGTTCGTAGTGATGCACATCCTCATCCAAAATCATGGCCACCTGACGCCAGCGATCCCCATTGTGCCGCTGAAGATCCTGGAACAGGCGGTGATCCAGGCTGGGCGGGGGGCCCTCATCATCGGCGCTCTCCTGCTCTTCATCCTCGTCATCGGGCAGTCGGCGAAATGCCCGCTCGGTCGAAAGCGTGTTGGCGGCCAGTCCCGCCACCCGCACCGCCGAGTCATGATAGTCCCGCTCCGTGGCATCCACAGCAGGCGTGATTTTTTTCAGCGTGCGTTCGATCTGCAGGTTCCGTTCGGCTGCCAGTTCATCGATCAATTCCGCCTTCGTGCGAGTGCGCTCCAGCGTCTGAGCCATCCCGTCTGCCAGTCGCTGCCACTGGCTGCGCAGCAGCTGGCACGCCGTCCGCAGCCGTCCCATCCGCGCCGCGCTCCCGGTCACGGCGCGGCTGATGTGCTGCTCCAGACTTTCGAAGCCGCTCGCCGCCATCAGCGCCTCCCGATCCAGCCCTGAACTGCGCGCGAGATAGGCGTGCTTGGCTGAGACCGGAAAAATGGGGAACTCCCGGCCAAACCGTTGGCGTGTCAATTGCCCCATGTAGTCGGTGATGACCTGCACCTCCTCGGGCGTCCGCAAATCGCACTGCTGCAGTACGAAGATGACATTCCGCATCCACTCCCGATGCACGCGCTCCAGAAATTGCCAGGCCGAGGCCGCCCAGGGGTTGGTGGCAGAAAACACAAAAACCACCAAGTCGGAGGCCGGCACAAATCGCTCCGTGATCTCCTGGTGCTCGCCCTCGATTGAGTTCGTCCCTGGCGTGTCCACGATGTGGAAGTCCTTCAAAAAGGCCGCAGGCACTCGCACCTCATCCAGCGTGGGCGTGACGGGCACGCACTCCACTTTTTCGCCGTACTTGAAGAAGAGGATCTTGTCGGTGGTCGGCACCACGCCCGTTCGGGAAAAGTCCTGACCGAACAGCGCATTGAGGAAGGTGGACTTGCCGACGTTGACCTCACCCACCACCACAAACACAAACGGCTCCGAGAGGGAAGCCGTCAGGTTTTCCAATATCAGACGCGTCTCCGCATCCTGTCCCAGCGTTTCAGCCTCCCCACGCAGCTCCGCCAGCAGGCCCGCCAAACGGGTTCGGAGTTCAAAATAGGCGTCTCCAATCATGCAGCTGGGTACCCGGGAGAGGCCAGAGGCCAGGTCGCGTCCGCGCTGCGGCTCACTCCACCGGCATCGCCGGACGGATGAGCATGCCGAGCGGCATTTGGGCTTTCTCGATGTTCATCAGTTGGCTCACCGTCACAAACCGGTAACCGCGGGCCAGCAATTGATCAAACGTTCCAGGCATCGCATCGATCGTCGGCGGATGGATGTCGTGAGCCAGCAGGATCGCGCCGGGGCGCGCTCCATTGACCAGACGGCTCGTCACCACCGACACGCCGGGGCGGCGCCAGTCCTCGGGATCCACGCTCCACAGGATGGTCGGGTAGCCAAACTCCCCGTACATCAGCTGCTTCACCCGCGTGTTGATCGCCCCGTAGGGCGGACGGATGGTGTGGGGGCGGTATCCGCTGGCGGCGAAGACCGCGTCCGACGAACGCCGCAGCTCACTGCGGATCTGATCGTCCGACATGCCGGTCAGGCTGCCGTGCGTCCAGGTGTGGTTGCCGATCTCATGACCTTCCGCCAAGATCTGGCGAATGATTTGAGGGTAGGCTTGCGCGTTTTTGCCGACGACGAAAAAGGTGGCCTTGATGTTGCGATCTCGCAGGATCTTCAGCAGGCGCGGCGTGTTCGTGGGATGCGGACCATCGTCAAAGGTCATCGCCACCACGGGTTGCTGCGTTGAGACGGAGGAATACGACAGGCGGGCACCCGCTGGCGGCATCTTCGGAAGGGTGGAGGGCTGGTTCAGCCGGGGCTCCATCGGGTGCGGGCGACTGGGGAATGCAGGTTGAATCTGCCCCGGAGCCTGAGGCTGCGCCACTTGCTGTTGAGGATGTTTTTTCAAACTCGAGCAACCACTTTGGGTGCTCAGGATGACGCCAAACCAAATGCTCAAATACATGCCAGGGAGTTTCACAGGCCGAAACTAGGTGGTGAAAGTGATTTCGGAAAGTCTGAATTTTGCAAAAATTAAAGAAAACGATGCAACAGGGGGCGCAACTTTTCCACCGTCTTTTCGGGCCAAAGCTCCCG
>JAGRPD010000107.1:0-759 GCA_020439875.1 Verrucomicrobiales bacterium | reverse complement strand
ACGGCGGCGATGATGGCTTTGGCTCGCTCGGCGTTGGCTTGGACATGGGCCACCACCGCCTCCGCCGTTACGGGCTCTTCTTCGACCTTCCAGCAATCGTAGTCAGTAATCATCGCCAGGGTCGCCAGCGCGATCTCAGCCTCGCGCGCCAGCTTGGCCTCCGGTAGATTCGTCATGCCGATCACGTCAAATCCCAGCTGCCGATGTGCCTCACTCTCCGCCCGGGTCGAAAACGCTGGGCCATCCATGCAGACGTAGGTTCCCCGGTCATGCACCGTGGTGCCCGCCGCACGGGCCTCTTCGAGGAGTAGCTGCCGCAAGTTTTCAGAGAGCGGATCTCCAAACGCCACGTGCGCCACGATGCCAGCTCCGAAAAAGGTGTGCTGCTCCCGCAGACTGGTGCGATCAAAAAACTGGTCGGGCACGAGGATGTCTCGCGGGGCGTACTCCTCCCGCAGGCTGCCCACTGCGGTCACAGCGATGGCCCAGCGCACGTTGAGAGCGCGCAGCGCCCATAGATTCGCTCGATGGTTCAGCTCTGTCGGCAGCAACCGATGTCCCCGTCCGTGGCGAGGCAGGAAAACCACGCGCCGTCCGGCGAAGTTGCCGCAGATCAAGGCGTCCGAAGGCGGGCCAAAGGGAGTCTCCACCACCACCTCCTCGCGATCTTCAAAGCCCTCGAGATCGTACAGTCCGCTGCCACCAATCACCCCCACGGCAGGCGGTCCATCGAGATCCAACGCAGAAACAACAGTCATT
>JAGRPD010000106.1 GCA_020439875.1 Verrucomicrobiales bacterium | reverse complement strand
GCGCCAATGTGGCGACGATTGCATCGATGGCCGCATCGACCTTCCACATGGCGGCGAATCGAGCGAGCGTTTGAATGAGTTGATCGGGAGGCGCCTGCAAGTTGGCATCCCAATCACCAAGCCGTTTTTGAAAAGCGTGCGTGTCGTTGTAGGCGAGCAGCAAAGGATCGAGGACCGCTTTGAGATTGTCCCGATTCACCGAGCTAAGCGCCACCGCCGTCACATACGGCTCGTCGCGATGGCGCAGCAACAAGGCCGCAAGCAATCGCGTGGCGGCCTCGTCCTTTGTGTCCAAAACGCCCGCGACTTCCAACGCCACGGCCGCATCGTCCAAACGGGATGCCACAATTTCTGCCAATTCCCCCGCGCCCATCCGGCCCACCGACAACCGCACCGCATGTCGCACCACGCCGGGATGAGCGTCGGCCAAAGCCGCGCGCACGGTGTCGGCATCCAGTTTGCCCAGCCCGTCGAGCACGCACAGCGCATGCAAGCGGGCCGCCGGATTTTTCCCCGAACGCGCCTTCTCTTGGAGCCTCGGCACCGCCTCATCCGATGGCCGCCACAGCAGCATTTGGTGGGCCAAATCACGCACCGTGCCATTGGGACTCTCCAGTTGATCCACCAAACCAGCCGCGTCGAGCGCATCGAACCGCGGCACTTTGGGACTCGCGCCCGATGCTGGCACCACCCGGTAGATGCGACCCCCGTCGTGACCGGCGCGCAGCTCAAGCTTGTCCTGCCACTCCTTCGGAATCCACTCGGGATGCTCGATGACGAGACGATACATATCAGCAATCCAGAGCGCGCCATCCGGCCCCGTGCGCACCGAAACCGGACGCGACCAGGTGTCGGTCGAAGCAAAGAATTCCGACTTCGATTCACCGGGCGCACGCTCGGAACTGAAGGTGGCACCTTGAGGCGTGAGAACTTGGCGGCTGACCAGGTTGTGCACGGGCTCGCAAACAAAGGCGTTCTCCGCCGTGCCAAGCGCCAGCACCCGATCCCGATAAATGGTCGGACCGCAGGCCGAGGTGAAACGATTGGCGCGGTCGGGTTGATTGAAGCGGGCCAGTGTCTCGCTCAGCGGATAAACCGGCGCGGCACCGGGCTCGCGCGGCACATCCACGAAGGCGCGCGGCGCTGTTAGATTGGCATTGCGCTGAAGCCTGTCCCAGGGCAGCGGATAATGCCAAAGCGGATTGCTGTTGTTGCAGCCAAACCAATCACCCCAGTCATTGCGATAGCGCCCGCATTGGGTGCGCCCGAGCAGCGGCTGAATCTCACGGGAAAAGGGATCGATGCGCAGGTCAAAGCCGCGGATGTCCACTTTGTCACGACCCTTCTCCGACTCGATCAATCCGCCGCCGTCGCCATTGGCCACATGCAGCCAGTTGTCGAGCCCCCAGGCAAGACTGTTGACGCGATGCTGCTGGTTCGAACGAGCGAAGCCACTGAACCACGTTTCACGCAGGTCGGCTTTGCCATCGCCGTCGGTGTCTTCGGCATAAAAGATCTCCGGCGCCGCCGTGACCAGCACACCGCGATTCCACACCTTCACACTGGAGGGATAGTGCAGCCCGTCGAGAAAAACCTCCGCCTTGTCGTAACGGCCGTCGCCGTCGGTGTCGGTCAGCACCTTGATGCGGCCGCCGGGTTCATTCAACGGATCACCCGCGCCATTCCAGGTGAAGCCGTTCGGGTAGTCGCGCATTTCCGCGACCCACAGCCGCCCGTCCGGTCCCCAATCCAACGAAACCGGATCCATCACCAGCGGTTCCGCAGCCGCCAGCTCCACCTTGAATCCCGCAGGCACATGCATGGAAGCAAGCCCTTGCTCCGGGGAAAGCGGTTGGTCGTTTGGCAGCGGCCGCGGCGGGATGGTTTGCGGGGTGTTAGGTTCTCCACCCGACAGCTCCGCCACAGCCCCCACGATGAGGTCCTCCGTCTCCGGCGCCAAAGGCGAGGTCTTGTCATACGAAATCATGGATTGCTCCACTTCATAACCTCCCTCCGCGTTTTGCTGCGCGGTGGTGATGTAGCAGGGCGATTCATTGGCGTAACCAATCACCCAGTGCTTGCGGGCGTCCGTGTCGAGTTCATCCCGAATGCGCAGGGCATAATCGGAAACGACTTCACCGGGCAGAAAAACCGTCGTGAGGCAGCGCTCCTGATCGGCCGCGAAGCGCCACGTCTGCACCAGGTAGTCGAAGGACTTCGGCACCGTCTGCCCTGCATCCAGTCGATCCAGCCACATTTGTCCGTAGTAGGCGCGGCGTTTGTCTTTGCCCTGCGTCCATTTCACAAAGTCTTCACGCCCCGGCTGGGTCGCAAGCGGCAGGGACACGGTGCGCAGTTTCCCTTTCGGCGGCGAGGTCAGCGTGAGAGAGCTTTCGCGATGGGCGAGCAGCCAATCGACCTGGCTCGCGATCTCGCGTCCGTGTTTTTCGATGAAGGGCGCGGCACGAGCGGTGCGTGGATCGGGATTCGCATCCGCGCCGCATCCGGCCGCCACCAAGGCGACACTGCCGGGATGCCGCCGCTCGATTTCCGTCGAGGCCGCCTCCGCCCAGTCGCCATGAAACGAATCGCGCGGCGGCGCGTAGGAGGTGCAGTGGCAGGCGTAGCTGAGGAAGACGCCGAGGATGGAATGTTCATCGTCGGCGCGCGCCACCGTGAGCATCGGCACCCGATGATCCACACTGCCCGTCGGATTGGGTCGCATCCCGATCCATTTGCCGTTCTGAATGACGCGCCGGTTCATGGCAAACGAGGCATAACCTTCCCCCCAGCGCAGCACGGCGGGTTGCAGTTTACCCGCCGCCTCCACGGCGATTTCCTCGAAACGCTCCACCAGCCAGTCGGTGTATTCGTCGATGTGTTTCTTTTGTTCTTTTGTTAGATCCGCGCAGAAATGGGTCTCCTGCATGTACTGGCTGAGCGAGGGACCGCCATGGGTGTGCGTGGCGGAGATGGCAAACTGCTCGCGCGTCAAACCGAGCCGCTTTTCAACACGTTCAAACACGCGGTCGCTCAGCGAGCGTGGAATACCGAGCAAATCGGCGGTGATCATCAGCGACTCCGCCTTGCCGCCCGATCCAATCACCAGGGCACGGGCAAACAAACGCCCTTTGGTCGGCTGCCCCTCATAATCCCGCGATGCATATCCCACCATCCGCACCGGCACCCGCGGTGTGATGTCGATCTTGGCCAGACCCGCGGTGAGGACCGGCGATGGGTTCTCCGCCGCAGGCAGGATCACGGCCCACAGGAAGAGCAAGGAAGCGGCGGCGGTGGAAAGAGGGCACAACAGTTTCATGGCGAAGGCAAAGTGGTAAGTACGCGGCGAGCCAACCAGACTTGGTTGCGATTTTTGGCAGTCTCCGGCTGATCCGCCACCCGCTGGATTTCATCGCGCAACGGCGCGGCAACCTCACCGAGCGTGTCGATGGCATTGAGCGCCAGCGTTCGGCTCCACGCCGGACCCTGGATCAACACCTCCCGCAGCGTTTTTAGATCGCCGAGCGACCAAGCCAAGGCGACACGCACATCGGCATCCTTTTCCACCGCGAGTCGCCCGCGCAACTGCTCCCGATCCGCGTGGCGCTGCGCCGCGTGAAATCGAACCACCGGATGGGGATCGCCGAGCGGCAGATCCCCCGCGACGAGACGCTTTAACGGATAGCGGGACTCATCCGCGCACCACGCGCGAATGCTGCCCGCCTCTTTCTCCGCATCCATCATTTGCTGCTCAGGAAGAAAGCCGCTGTCGCGCGTGGTCAGCATCCATTCCGCCAAGCGCCCGCGCATGCGCTCCAACTCTTTGCGATGGGCGGGATCGTCGGCAAGATTGGTGAACTCATTCGGGTCCGCCTCCATGTCATAGAGTTCCTCAGCCGGTTTGTCCGCCGAGAGAAAGGCCTCAAAGCGACCCGGATGGCCCGAGGTTTGAAGCCGTCGAAACGCCTTTGAAGATTCCAGAGCCTCCATGTAGGTCAGCCAGGGAAAGGCGGGCACTCGCGGCAAAAAATTTCTCACATAGCGATAACGGGCATCGCGAACCGCCCGAATGAAATCCACCCGCTCATCCATCCGATCCCGGGTGAAAACCATGTACTCCCGCGCGGGAGCAGCCGCCGGACCGAGAAACGCGCGGCCATCCATTGCAGCAGGAATCGGCGCACCGGCCAAACTCAGCACCGAGGGTCCCAGATCCATCAAGCTAACCAACCGATCACTCACACCACCCTCAACCATCGGTGCCAGATGCCGCCACTTTTTCGGAAAACGGATCAGCAGCGGCACCCGTGTTCCCGCCTCCGTAATCCACTGCTTGGCACGCGGAAACGGCGCGCCGTGATCGGAAAAGAAAAACACGATGGTGTCCTCGGCGCTGCCGTCTTCCTCCATCTGGCGCAGCAGCGGCCCGATGTATTGGGTGTCCATCAGGTTGATGAGATCCTGATAACGCGCCCACTCGCCGCGCACCGCCGTCTCATCCGGCAGCCAGTTGGGCAGATGAACCTTTGCGGGATCATGACGCTGCGCGTCGGAGAGCAGCGTCTGATCCACCATTCGAGTCTGACTGTCCGGCCACAAGCGGCTCTCATGCGTGTCGGAGAAATTGAAGATGGCAAAGAACGGCTGGCCCGGCTTGCGACCCGACCCATCGACTGTGTTGCCACCCGCCACATCCCAGGTGTCCGCGGGCGTGGCAAAGTTGAAGTCCTGCTTGGCGCGGTTGATGCAGTAATATCCAGCTTCACGCAACAGCGCGGGAAAGGGGCGCACATTCGCAGGCAACTGAATCAAACTGCGCATGTGTTGGGTGCCGATCGACGACGGATGCATGCCGGTGATGATCGACGAGCGCGACGTGGCACAGACCCCGGTGGCTGAATAAGCGCGGGTGAAACGAAGGCTCTCCGCCGCGAAACGGTCGAGATTTGGCGTGATCGCATCCGGATCTCCATAACAACCCAAGTTCGGGCTCATGTCCTCGGAGATGATGAACAGAAAATTGGGGCGCTCGGCGGATTGGGCGGCGCAGGCCCAGGCCGACAGCATTCCCAGGGCGAGTCGGGCGACTTGATGAAACCTCATGGCAGTGATGGACGCGCGGCCTCCCATCCAGCGCGCAATTGGCGGGTTAGGTTTGGGATCTGATCTTGATAGCCCGCCTCTCCGGCGATGTTGGCATTCCACTGCGGATCATTTTGAAGATCGTAGAGTTCGACTTGGCGAAACGTGCCGTCGCGGTTCCGCCATTCCGTGAAGCGCCAGCGATCCGTCCGCATCGAGGTCCCCATCACCGCCCCCTGCTCTTTCAAACTCCGTGGATACTGCGAGAAGGCGGCCTTTTTCCAGGGCCGCTCGGGGTCGTTCATCAAAGGCAGCAGGCTGTTTCCCTCGCAGCCTTCATCCGGCGGCAGGCCGCAGGCTTCGAGCAGCGTCGGCATCACGTCCACCAATTCCACCAGGGAAGAAGTGCGCGCGCCGGGATGGCTTTGTCCGGGCAGACGCAGGATCAGCGGCACCCGGCAGGCCAGCTCGTAGTTGTTGCGTTTGCACCAGAGATTGTTTTCCCCCAAGTGATAGCCGTGATCCCCCCAGAGACACACGGCGGTGCTCTCGCTCAAATCTAACTCGTCCAGCACTGCCAACAGCCGCCCCACCTGCGCATCCACATAACTGGCGCAGGCATAGTAGGCGCGCCGCATTTCCGCAGTGAGTTTTTCATCGGCCACCGGCTGGCCCCGCTGGCGAGAAATGCCGTGATAGACCCGCATCTCCGCCGAATCGAGATGCGCAAACGCTGGCGAGTTCTTCGGGTAAAACGGATTGGGCACCGGCGGGATGGAGCCCTCGGGATAGAGATCAAACCAACGCTTCGGCGCGACAAACGGCACATGCGGCTTGAGAAAACCCACCGCCAAAAAGAATGGCGAATCCTCCCGTGCCGCCGCCCGCAGATGCTCGATGGCCTTCGCGGCAATCTGTCCGTCCGCCAAGGCATCGTCCCCGACCTCCGGCACCTCCCAGGGCAGGCCGCGAACGATCGCATCCTTCCACGACGCACCCGGTGCGGCGAGTTGCGGATAGGTCTTGGCGAGTTGGGCGCGGTGCTGGTCAAACCAAGCCTCGGCGATCTTGATGCCGCGTTCGGTGTGGTAGTAGTTCGGTTGGGGAAACCAGCCCGGCTCACTCCAGGAAGGCGCGTCATCGAGCCCGTTGCCCAAAGCGTAACCGGCCACTCCATGGTAAATCTTTCCCACTGCGAGCGAGCGCCATCCCGCTTCCCGGAAGCGCTGCGGCAGGGTCTTCACTCCTGGCAGGGCCTCGCGAAAATGCGTTTCGAGGTCATAGACCCGTGTGGTATCGGGGCGGCGTCCGGTAAGGATTGAGGCGCGCGACGCATTGCACACCGACTGCTGGCAGTAGGCGCGGAGAAAGGTGGTGCCACGCTCCGCCAGCGCATCAATGTGCGGCGTGACCGCCACCTCGTCGCCATAACATCCCAGCGTCGGCCGCAAATCATCCACCGCGATGAACAGCACGTTCTTCACCGCACCTCCCGCCGGAGCCCACGCCGCCAAAACCATCCCCACGAACGCCATCCGACGAAGAAAGGCGGCACGGAACGAAGACCGGATCAGGGAGCAAAACACAACCCGGCGAGCAAATCAGGCACCCGCCGCAAGGACAAGCTCTTTCCGTTCTCCCCCGCTTCTTCGGATCGCAGCGGGGTAGTCACCGCGATCCGAGGATTGAAGTCTTCTTCATCATCTCGATAGGCCCCGGGATGACGCACGTTGCCTTTGCCTGTCCCTTGATCGCTGAAATGAGACACCCTACCCTGAGCATGAACATTCCATGGTTGCATTCCCGCCTGATCGCCGGGCTACTCGCCGTCACGGGATCTCTCGCGGCGGCTGAAAAGGACGCCGCCTCAGGGGTCCTTCACGACGTGATGGTGCCCATGCGTGATGGCACTCGATTGGCCACTGACATCGCTTTCCCCATCGAAAACGGCCAGCCCGTCGAAGGTCGATTTCCCGTGATCCTGTCTCGCACGCCGTATGGCAAATCAGTCCGTGCTGCCAAAGACTACACCACTCAGGGTTATGTGGTCGTCAGCCAAGACACGCGAGGCAGAGGAAAATCGGAGGGCGTGTGGACATGGATGAAGGACGACGTCGCGGACGGCTACGACTGCATCGAGTGGATCGCCCAACAGCCGTGGTCCAACGGCAAGATCGGCATGATCGGATGCTCCTACGTCGGCGCGACGCAACACCTTGCCGCGATGGCGAGACCGCCACACCTCACCACCATCATGCCCAGCAGTCCGTCCATCAATCATGGCATCGGCAGCGTCCTATGGGGTGGGGCGTTTCGATTGCGCATCGTCAACTGGATGCTCGGCAACGCCGCCAAAGGCAGCACGCAGGCCCGCGAGCCGACCATGCGGGAATTCCTCAGCCAGCAGTCCGATCAACGCGAGTACTACCTGCGCAACCTGCCCCTGCGGCGAGGCCTCACCCCGTTGCGCGCCGTGCCGGAGTACGAAGAGATGCTCATCAGCATGCTTGAACATCGCCGCAACGATGGATTTTGGGACTTCAGCAACATCATCGATCGCGTGGATCAACATCAGGATCTGCCCGTGTGCATGATCGGTGGGTGGTATGATCTTTTCAGCGCCAGCACCACGCAGACCTATCGTGCGCTCAAACACCAACTCACCGCGCCAGTTCACCTCATCATGGGACCCTGGGCACACTGCGGATTTGGTCAATCCCACGGCCAGGTGGATTTCGGTCCTGACGCCGCCCTCAGCAGCACCCGCTTTCAGCGCGCCTGGATGGATCGCTGGCTGAAAGACGATGCATCCACCTGGGGGGACGTCGAGCCCTTCCAGTCTCCCGTGCGCCTCTTTGTCATGGGCACCGGAGACGGTCACAAGACAGAGGACGGCAAGCTTTTTCACGGCGGATTCTGGCGCAACGAAACCGACTACCCGTTGCAACGCGCCGTGGCGACCTCGTACTATTTGCTGCCCGGAGGCAGCCTGAGCCTCGCACCCACCGAGAGCCATGCTTCGACGACTTCGTTCGAGTTTGATCCGAAAAACCCCGTACCCACAGTGGGTGGATGCACGGTGGGAACGATCTCGGGGGCCTGGAATCAATGGGGAGGACCCCACATCTGGAATGCGCCGGAGCCGATGCCGCTATCAATGCGCAATGACATCGTTGTTTTCACCACGCCGCCTCTGGAGCAGGACATCGAAGTCGTAGGTCCCGTGACCGTAAAACTGTGGGCCAGTTCCAGCTCAGTGGACACAGACTTCACCGCCAAGCTCATCGATGCCTATCCTCCCAGCGCTGACTTTCCTGGCGGGTTCGACCTCATCATGGGAGACGGCATCATCCGGGCTCGGCAGCGTGAGTCTGCCACCGAAGAGCACCTCCTGGAGCCGGGTGAGATTTGCGAGTTCACTCTCCAGCTCGATCCCTGCTGCAACCGTTTTAAAAAGGGGCATCGCATCCGCGTGGACATTTCCAGCAGCAATTTTCCCCGCTTCGACGTGAATCCAAACAGCGGCGAACCAGCCAACGATTTCCGCCGCTCGATCACGGCCGTGAACACCCTCCATCACGATCGCGAGCATCCCTCCCGAATCATCTTGCCCGTGGTGCCAATCGCTTCTCCTCCGTAGGTCTCACCCAGCGCAGTCGTCCCCCAAGATTGAATTCCCGCCAAATTCGGCACCCAACAACCCTCTCAATTCGTTGATTTCAAAGGCCTAATGACGGCCCATTGACGGAACCGCCTTTCTGCCGCACACTTGCCACCCCCTATGTCCAAAGCCCTCATCATCGCTGAGAAACCCAGTGTGGCGGCCGATCTCGCCCGAGCGCTCACGCGTGCCCCCGGCATGACCGCCTTCAAAAAGGAGAAGGACTACTTTGAAAATGACACCCACGTCATCAGCTCTGCCATCGGCCATTTGCTGGAACTGGGCATGCCGGAAGTCGATGGAAAAAAAATTGGCTGGGGCTTCACTCAACTGCCGATTTTGCCCCCCAAATTCGAACTCAAACCGATCGACCGTACCCAGGAGCGTTTCAAGCTGCTCAAGCGCCTGATGAAGCGCAAGGACGTGGGCAGCATCATCAACGCCTGCGACGCCGGACGTGAGGGAGAACTGATTTTCCGCTATCTGGTGGAAGCAGCGGGCATCACCAAACCGATCCAGCGACTGTGGATGCAATCCATGACGCAGGGCGCGATTTTGGATGCCTACTCCAAGCTGCGTTCCGATGAGGACATGCAACCGCTGGCCGACGCGGCGAAGTGCCGGTCCGAATCCGACTGGCTGGTGGGCATCAATGGCACTCGGGCCATGACCGCGCTCAACAGTCGCCACGGTGGTTTTCGACTCACTCCAGTGGGCCGTGTGCAGACGCCCACACTCTCCCTGCTAGCGAAGCGCGAGAAAGCGATTCAGGCCTTTGAGCCACGCACGTTTTTTGAGGTGCATGCGCTGTTTGAAGTGGACGCCGGACGTTACAATGGCCGCTGGATTGATGAGACCTTCAAAAAGGATCCGACGGACGAGCACAAGAAAGCGGAGCGCCTGTGGGATCAAGCTGAGGCGCAAGCCATCGTCGATCGCTGCGTGGGCAAGCCCGGCAAGATCGAGCAAACGACCAAGCCCTCCCGCCAGGCACCGCCTCTGCTCTATGATCTGACCAGCTTGCAGCGAGAGGCGAGCAATCGCTTCGGCTTCTCCGCGCGACGCACGTTGCAGCTGGCTCAGGCGCTGTATGAAAAGTTCAAGGTGCTCACCTATCCACGTACCGATTCTCGTTTTCTGCCGCAGGACTATCTGGGCGTGGTGAAAGGAACGCTGAAGACCTTTGCCTCTCAGGGGGCCAAGTCGGAAGCCGTCGGACCGGCGCTGGCCGATCACGCCGCACTGGCTCTCTCCTCCGATTGGGTGCGGCCCAATCGGCGCATCTTTGATGACAGCAAGGTGAGCGATCACTTTGCCATCATTCCCACCGGCCAAGTTCCACCCAAAGAACTGCCCGAGGCCGAGCAAAAGCTCTTCGACATGGTGGTGAAACGCTTCATCGCCGTGTTTTATCCGGCGGCAGAGTTTGAAGTCACCACCCGCATCACCCGCGTCGGGCAAGACGCTTTCCGCTCGGATGGCAAGGTGCTGAAGGTGCCGGGATGGATGGCCGTCTATGGCAAGCAAGGCGTCGATGACAACGAGTCGGGAGATGAAAACAAGTCCGGCAAATTCATCGTGCCAGCCAACGATGGCGACACGGCCAGCACGCTGGACGTCGAGGTCAACGAGCTGCAAACCAAACCGCCAGCGCGCTTCAACGAAGCCACCCTGCTCTCCACCATGGAAGGCGCGGGCAAGCTGGTGGAGGACGAGGAGCTGGCGGAGGCCATGAGCGAGCGCGGTCTCGGCACGCCTGCCACGCGAGCCGCCATCATTGAGGGCCTCATCATGGACAAGTACATTGAGCGCTCTGGGCGGGAATTCATCGTCACCGCCAAGGGCCTTGCACTCATCGATCAGATCGGCTCCATCGGCATCGACGCTCTCAGCTCGCCCGAACTCACCGGCCAATGGGAGTACAAGCTGCGCCAAATGGAGCACAACGAGCTGGACCGCCAGACCTTCATGCGCGACATCCGCAACCTCACCAACCAGGTGGTGGAGCGCACCAAGGCCTTTGCCAAGGCCATGAAGGAGCAAGTCTTTCCAACCTTTCACGCCACCTGCCCTTTCTGCGGAGCCACCGAGCTGAAGCAGACCGAGGATTTTTATTCCTGCACCACCAAGGGCTGCAAACTGCGGGTGTACAAGGTCATCGCTACACGTGAGATGGCCGAGGATGAGCTGCGCACGCTCATTGAGACTCGGGAGCTGCCGCTGATGGAGGGATTTCGATCAAAGAAAGGCAAGGATTTTTCCGCCGGACTGAAAGTGGGTGACGATGGCAAAGCGGCCTTTGTTTTCCCCGATGGAAACGATCCAGATGCCATCGACTGGGAAAATGCGACCCCTCTCTGCGAGTGTCCGGTCTGCGCCAAGGCGGGCCGCAAGGAGCAGCTGATTTACGATACGACCGACGGATACCTCTGCCGTCAGGCCACCAGTGGTAAGTCGGACTGCAACGCTCGTCTGCCCAAGGTGCTGTGCAAAAAGGAGATCACGGCAGACAATGCGCTGCGCTTTTTCCGAGATGGAAAAACCAACCTGATCGAAGGCATGATCTCGAAGAAAGGTCGGCCATTCAAGGCTTTCCTCGTTTGCCACCCGGGTGAAAAACGTCTGCTCTCGTGGGAGTTCCCACCGCGCGAACCCAAAGGCGCGAAAAAGACGGCGAGCGAATCCAAGGAGTAAACTCGCTAACCAAAGGAGCCTCCAGTAATCAAGCTCGCATCTCGCCGATCTCCTTGGTGGCGATGCCGATGGGACGATCCAGCGGCACCCCCGCGCATCCCAGCAGCGTGGTCAACAGGTCGCCTTGGTTGCCCTTTACATCAGGCAGGAAGCGGCCCGTGTTGAGGCTGCCACCACCGCGTCCGGCGAGAATGAACGGCAGGTTTTCGCGGGTGTGTTTGTTGCCGTCTTCCAGACCGGAGCCCCACATCATGATGCTGTGATCCAGGAGGGAGCCATTGCCTTCCTGAATCGCGGCCATCTTCTTCACCATGGTGGCAAATTGCGCGATGTTGAATGCGGTGATGGCCGCCACCTTGCGCACCTTTTCCGGTTCGTTGTTGTGGTGCGTCGGCGAGTGATGCAAATCGCTGAAGCCGAGTTCGGGATACGACACCCCGTTGGGCGTGGAGCCGATGTAGGTGCTGACTCGCGTGGTGTCCGTCTGAAAAGCGAGGATGTTGAGATCGCACATGACCTCCATGTACTCGCTGCGTTTGTCCCCCTCTGGGATTCTGATTTCGATCGGTGGCGAGTCCGTTGCAGCGCGTTTGCTGGGGGCCAGCCCCGCCTTTTCCAAGGCCGCCTCCCGCTGGCGTTGCTCGATGGCGGCAATTCGACGCTCCACGGAGCGCACGCTATCGAGGTATTCGTCGAGCTTCTGTTGATCTCCGTGGGGCAAGCGCTTGCGCAGGTCCTTGGCTCCACCGATCACCAAATCCAGCATCTGGCGATCCAACGGATCCGCCCGCACCTCGGCCCCAGCGGTGCCGGTTTGACCGAACAACCGATTGAGCACACTGCGTGGATTGATTTCCGCCGGCATGGCCTGGGTCGGTGATCGAAAGCTGCAATGGGAGTAATAGCCCTCATTGAGCCCTTCCTGATTTTCCTTGTGCGTCTGCGGCATGGTGGCCAGCTCCAGCGAGGGCAAGGCGGTGAGCGCTCCGTAAAAATTCGCGAAGATCTGATCGGCCGAGATCGCGATGTGAATCTCGTTGCGCTTCGCCGCATCGGGCAAAGACGCCGTGAGCCAGGTGGAAAGTTCCAGCGCGTGGGGCGCGCCATTGAAGGGAGAGATCGGTACGCCCGAGATGCCTTTCATCATCAGGCACTGGTCCAAAACGGGGCGCAAGGACTTCAAAGCCGGAGGTGGATCCTTGAGGAAGCTCTGCGGGGACTTGGGCCAAAATTGATCCATGATCACCCCGTGCGGCATGTACATGAAACCCAATCGCACCGGCGGTTTGTAGGCGGCGCGACCCTTGACGGCATCGGCCCAGCCCATGGTTTCCAGCAGGGGCAGACCCAAGGAGGCTCCCAGGCCTTTCAAACAGGCGCGGCGATTGAGGCGTGAGGAGTTGAACATGGAAAAAATCGATCTTGGAAAAAGCTACGCTGCCAGGCGAGGAACCTTTTCCTCGCTCTTGGGATTCTCCTGCCGGGATGTATCGACCCGGCAAGCTACTCGGCAATGCGGCGATGGCGGAATGGATAGCTGGTGACGACGGCTGTGATGAGGTCCTTCATGCGATAGCCCTCTCCCTCCAGCCCTCGCATCAACTGATCCACCACCACTTCATCATAACCTCCCAATTGCCGACAGAGGGCGTAGCCCAGCAGCTGCTCCACCAGGTTGCGAGCCACATCGTCGCGACGGCTCGTTAGCAGCGCCTTCAAATCCTGCGGTGTCGCAAAGGTCTCCCCACTGGGCAGCACCCCGGCAGCGTCGATTTTTCCACCACCATCATCCACGTCCCGCCATTGGCCGATGGCGTCGAAATTCTCCAGACCGAATCCGATCGGATCCAAAATCTTGTGGCAGTTTGCGCAGACGGGATCGGTGCGATGCAGCTCGGTGCGCTGACGCAGGGTGAGATGGGCCACTTTTTTTTGATCCTGCTTTTCGAGCGCGGGCACGTTGGGCGGCGCGGGCGGCACCTGCTCGCCCAGCAATTGCTCCAGCACCCACACGCCTCTTTTCACCGGGCTGGTACGATTTGGAAACGAGGTGGCTGCCAGAATGCCCGCCATCCCCAACAGTCCGCCGCGGCGCGCATCTCGCAGCACCACAGGCTGCATCTCGGACCCCTTCACGCCCGCCACGCCGTAGTGGGCCGCCAGGGGAGCATTGAGAAAGGTGGTCTTGCCACTCAAAAGCTCCTCCACCCCGAGATTCTCCCGCACGAGGCGATCAAAAAAACAGCGCGCTTCATCGTACATCGCCAGCCGCAGAGCATCGGTCATTTGAGGAAACTTGGCGGCATCGAACAGCTTGTCCTTCAACTCCCCGAGCCTCAACCACTGCGCACCGAATCCATCGAACAACGCGCGTGAACGCGGATCCTCCAGCAACCGCTGTGTCTGCGCTCGCAGCACCGCCGGATCCTGCAACTTCCCCGCATCGGCCAGGGCTGCCAATTCGGCATCCGGCAAAGTGGCCCACAGCAGGTAGGACAAGCGTGCCGCCAGCTGATAGTCATCCAACGGTACGATCTTCTGCCCTTTCGCCACCGTCTGCGCTGGGGTGATGAAAAGAAACTGCGGAGAGACCAACACGGCCTTCACCATCAAGCGCAGGGCTGCCATCGGCGTGAGCTTGTGGCTGATCCCCAGGTCATAAACACGCAGCAAGGTCGCCACCTCCTCGTCCGTGACCGGACGCCGAAAAGCGCTGCGCCCAAAGTGGCGGACCCATTTTTCCGCCTGCTCTCGGGAGATCGGTTCTGTCTCGGACGCTCCACTGCGGAGGGAGGCTGGCAGGGTTTTGACCGGGTGATCCGCAGGTCCCAAAACCTGATCCAGCGCCGCGTTGGCGATGCTCAAATACTGCTCGGTCTGCATCGGGGAGAGCGAGTTCAGGTAGCCCGCACCTGCCACTTCGTCGGGCAGCTCGTCCGCCACGGACGCATCCACACCGAGCAGATCATGCAAGGTATTGCCATACTCCATCTTGGTGAGGCGGCGGATCACAAATGGTCCCGGATCCCGCTCACTGAGGTATTTTAGCGAGGCCAAGCCGTCCAAGAAGCGCTCGCGCTCCTCGTCATTCGGCTGATCCGCCTTCTCCGGCGGCATGTCGTGGGCGTTGACGTTGGCGAAGGCTTTGGGCCATTTTTTGCTGGCCGACGCCCCTCCGGGTGCCTTCAGCGCGGGTTCAAAATTGATGCCGCCTTTGGTGCGACGATTGCCGTGGCACTCCATGCAAAACTCCCGAACAAAGGGAGCCACGTCTTTTTTGAAGACGCCCTCCGCCTGCTGGCGGAGTTGCTTGAGTTCGGCGTCTTCCTCCGCCGCAGATATCCATGGAGATGCGCCGATCAGCAGCAACGCCATGAGGGCGCGAATTTCCAGACGGGGAGCGATGAGGGGAGAGATGAGCTTTTTCAAAAGACAGTGTCTCCAGTATCACGGACCTCATTGCGAATCTCTTTCCCCAGCGCCGCTCTCCGCGTCCGAGCGCGAAAAGAATTTTTCGTTCCGCGCTGACATTCGCACTTGCACCTGTCTGAAACACGGCTACTTAACCAGCCCCTTGAACCACATGCGCGGGTAGCTCAGTGGTAGAGCAGTTGGCTTTTAACCAATTGGTCGTGGGTTCGACCCCCACCCCGCGTACCATGCCCTGCCATCAGGGCATTTTTTTTGCCCTGATATTGGGATCTCGAAGCCGCTCTCGACAACGGGGATTGACACACTGCGGAGTCTTCAGAAACTAGACGCCGTGATCGCGCCATCCCGCCGCTCCCCGAGCAACGCTTTTTTTGCACTCACGTTGCTGTCTCTCCTCAGCCCTCTTTTTCTGAGGGCGGCGGATCCCATCACCACCCGTGGCGATGAGGTCGGTCAGTTGCTCAATCAGTGGGCTGCGGAAGGCAAGGCCGCTGGGCTCTCCGCCATCACCTACGAGAATCGAGACGGCTTCCACTCCCCGCTCAATACCGCGCTGTGGCCTGGATTAAAACTCACCTATCCACCTGGCACCGATCCCAACACCATGGAGAAAGGTCCCGCCAACCGCGTGCGTCAGGTGCCCACCGTCGGCAATTGCTCGATGGCCGCTCCTGCGGACAAAGGCGGCAGCCTGCCACGCCTCTACCTGATGGATCAAGGTGGCTACGCCTTTCTCTACCAGCAGTACGTCCACAACAATCTCTTCATCTACCCCGAGCATCAGGATCACGACATCGGCTCGTGGGGCATCGGTGGTTGGGGGGATCTGTATCCCGCCAACAGTCCCTGCCTCATCACCAGTCAGGGTTCCTCCGGCACCGACCAACCTTTCCTCCAAGCCGTACTCTCCACCATCGCCGCCTTCCCCCCCGAGACGCAGCGGCTGCTGATCGACAAAAACATCCTCATGCCCACCGTGCAGGCCATCCTGCGCCGCACCAGTCACCTGGTGAAGGAGGAAAAAGACTACCTCAGCGGACGCGCCCATCCAGACGTCTTCGACAGTGCGTGGCTCAACGAAAAAGAAATGGTACTCATGGCCAATCGCATGGCTCCCGGTGCCATTCCGCCCGTCGCTCTGTTTGAAATTGCGGAAGAAACCGAGTTCGAAGAGAACGCCCATTTTTTCGAAGCCGCCAAGCCCCTGCCCTGGAAACTCGGCACCACTCCCGTCTCCGCCAGTCGATTGTATCGGGGCAACTCCCGCCGCATTCAATTTGTCGTCAGCACCGGCAAAAGCGGCGATATCCAGGGCCGCCCCGTCAAGGTCCAATGGGTCGTCCTGCAAGGCAATCCCGAGTGGATCAGCCTCGAGACCGCCCGGGAAAAGCCCGTCATTCGCCTCAATGTCCGCTGGCATCCCGGCCTCGAGGAGCCCGCCTCCGGCATCGCCAGTCATCGAGTCGATCTCGCGCTGTTTGCCTCCAACGGCGTCAGTATCTCCGCCCCCTCCATCCTCAGCATCTCCATGCTGCCGAATGAAATGCGTTTTTATGACGCGGAGGGTCGCCTCTCCGAAATCTATTACGCCGCGCACAATCCCTCGCTGGGGTTGCCCGTCACCGATACCGACCGCCGCTGGCTGGCTCTGCTGCGCGCCTGCACGCAATCCACGGGTGACCTGCGCAGCACCCTCTTGGAGCGAGCGCTGGAATCGGCAGAACGAGATTTTTTCAAAACCGCGCTCGACGAACTTCTGGTGTTGCACGAGCAGCTCGTCCAGGTCGAAAACCAACCTGAACACGCCGATGAAGCCACCAAGGCTCTCCAAGCTCTCGAGCAAAAAATCCAGCAGACCCTCTCCGCCACCCTGCCGGGCAATCGAAAATTGACAGGACGCAAAACTCTCGCCACCGCCCTGGATGCAATCGCTCGCTTCACGGACCTGTTTCCCGGCTTTCAAGAAGAGCTGCTGAAACTCGCCAGCCAATCCTCCAAAGTTTCCGCGACCGGAGACATCGAACGCGAGGTGCGCCGCCTGGTGAACCTCGGCATCCTTGTGCAGCGCAGCGGCGGTTCGCTGGTTCCACTGCACAGCAAAGACCAACGTTCAGAAAGTGAAGAGTACTACTTGAAGGGACTCAACCTGACTCTCCTCACCCAGGTCCTTTATCCTGATGCACTGGAACGCCACCCCGGCACCGCTTGGGTGGACCCACGCCTCACCACCCCGAAGCAGTGGCGGGATGTGTATCGCTACGATGACCAAGGCAAATTCCTCGGCTGGCAACGGTATCACGCCCGTCGCATCAGCGACTTCGATGAGCGCGGCCGCTGGCTGCCCGATGGCTTCGCCCATCCTGAATCGGCGGTGGCCGTCGAGTACGTTCCCGATGCCGATCTCGGATTGCGCTGGGAGCGCAAAAATTAGGGTTGTAACCCGCCACGCCAGAGGCATCTTGATTTCCCCGCTAACACGCGCAGCGGAACTCCATCGATATCATGCCTCCTCCTCCCAATCGCAGTTCCAGTCCCGGCAATCGCAACTCCGGCAATCGCCCCAACCGTGGTGGCGGCGGAGGTGGTGGGGGACGCGGTCGCGGCCGAGGCGGACGTGGCGGTGGTGGGGGCGGAAAACGTCGTCCCGAGCCGAGTGATGAAGACAGCAAAGAAGATGCCATCGAGATGGAAGGCACCATCGCCGCCGTTCTCGCTGGCACCATGTTTCGCGTGACCTTGCCCAACAATCACCAAGTGCTCGCCCACATCTCCGGCAAGATGCGCAAGCGCTTCATCCGCCTCGTCGTGGGAGATCGCGTGAAAATCGAGATGTCGCCCTACGATCCCGATAAGGCACGGATCGTCTATCGCCTCTGACCGGCCATGCGCCGCAGAGTTTTTTCACGCTTTAGCAGTTCAGCAGGTGCGTCTTTGAGTGCTGCTCAGGCCCAAGCCGCCGTGGTGAGCGCCCACTGGGCGATTTGATCCAGCGCCGTCTCATCCACCGGGGCATCCGTCGCACACTCCACGTCTGTCAGTTTGGAGCGGGAGTCGATGCGTCCCGCCTTCCACACCCGACATGCCGCCGCGTAGGGACCGACTCGACGTGGATCACTCCAGCGGTGAATGCCCAGAGTCCGAGGATTGACTGCTGCTGAAATGTGCATCGGCCCACTGTCCACACTGACCACGCAAGCAGCCTGCCGCAGCAGCCAGATGAGTTCCGGCAAAGTCGTCTGATTGGTCAAATCCACCACGCCCGGCCAATCTCCCGGCAGGCGTAGCGTCTCCTCCGCGCGTCCCGCCAGCACCACGGCATGGCCCTTCCAGCGCCGCAACAAACCCGCCACCTGCGCCTGATCCAGCGCCTTGCCAGCTCCGCGCGAGTAAGGGTGCAGCACCAACGGACGCTTTCCTTCGGGCCATCCTATTGGTGGCCGACCCTCCGGCAGCTCCCACGGCAGGGCCGAACGATCCACCGCTCCACTGAGAGCCTCCACCACCGCCAGATAGCGATCCACAGCATGCGCCTCAGGCTTCACAGGGACCCGCCAGCGATGAAAAGTCCGCGCGCCCTCCCGGGCGTCCGTCATGCCCAGCACCTCCCGCCCTCCCCTCAAGCGACTGACGATGCCGCTGCGCAGCAGTCCTTGAAAATCGATCACCAATTCCCTGCCCTGCGCCCTGCGACCCTGCAGCGCGAACTGGTGCACCCAATTCAAAAAAACGCGTTTTCCGCGCAGCCCGCGAAAGCTCCTCCGAGGAAACTCCACCACCTCATCCACCACCTGAGACCCTTCCAGCAGCGGCATCCATTCCGTGTTGGCCAGCCAGCTCACCCGCAACTGGGGAAACCGCTGCTTCAACAAAGCCACCGCAGGCAGAGCATGCACCACATCCCCCAGAGAGCTGGGTTTGACGATCATGAGCCGATCGTAATGGGCCAGCTGCGGCCAGCTTTCAGCCGCCTGTTTGTCCGAACCGCCCGCAGCCATCACGCCGCCCTCACTTTCCTAGGCTCAATCGCTCAGCCAGGAGCGGCGGCAGACCGGCCTCCCGGATCTTCCGCTGAGCCGTTGGCATGTCGTAGTCCAGCCGTCGGATTTGAATGAAGTGATTTTGACTGTCAAACACCGCGTAGGAGGCGCGCGGGTCACCGTCGCGCGGCTGCCCCACACTGCCCACATTGATGAAATACTTCACCCCCCGGCGCAGCTGCACCTCCGAGCCACGCGCTGCCCGCACCGAGTCCTCCTTTTCAAACAGCCGCGGCACATGCGTGTGTCCGTAAAAACAAACCTGCGTGAACTGGTAGCTGAAGCTGGCCATCGCATCAAAGCGATTGGTCACGTAGCCCCACGATCCGGGGGAATCCAGCGTGGCATGCACGATCGTGAAATCCCTCACCTGCCGCACCAATTTCAGCTCCCGCAGCCACTGCGTCTGATCCTCGTTCAACTGCTCCCGCGTCCAGCGCAGCGCGTGCTCCGCCAGCGGGTTGAGATCTTCGAGCGAACTGTTGTCCGAAGCCCCCTCATCATGATTTCCCCGCACCACCGGGCAGCCCAGACTCCGCACGATCTCCAGACACTCCACCGGGTTCGCACCGTAACCCACCACATCTCCCAGGCAGACATAGTTCGCGCACCCCTGCTCCTGCGCATCGGCCAATACCGCATGCAGCGCCTCCAGATTGGCGTGGATGTCCCCGAAAATTGCAAACTTCATGGTTGAGATGTCCGACTTTAGCGGAAGCCGTTATTGTCGGGAACCCAGCCGGGAAATCAAGCCCCGTTCCACTTTCCCTAAAGTCTTGTCAGCGCCGCGCCACATACACAAAGGCTGGCGGCATGTTGTTGAGCACCACTCGGCTGCTCTCCACCCCTGGCAAACGCTCATGCAGCAGCTCGCGAAAGCGCTTTCCCTTCGGCATCCAGTGAAATCCCCAGTAAGCAAATGTCGCAAAACGCCCTCCCTTCCGCAGGCCCTCCAGCACCCGATCCAAAATCTTGACCTGCAGGGACTCGGGAAACATCGTCCACGGCAACCCCGATATCACTGCGTCATACCCATCTCCGTCCGGCCACACCGCACCGAAGTCGAACAACTCCGCCGCCCCCGCTTCGAAGCGACGTCCAGGAAACCGCTCGCGCAATTTGACCACAAAGTCTTCGTTCAAATCCACACCCAAATAGTCCGACTGTCGCGGCAGCACATCAAAAATCGCCCCCGTCAGCGCCCCCAACCCAGGTCCCAACTCCACCACTCGATCCGCCTTCCACACCTCCGCCACTTCCATCATCCGCTCCGCCAAATGCGGCGACGACGGAGCCACCGCGCCCATTGTGTGGCGGTTGCGTAGAAATTCCTTCAAAAACCGGACCGTTTCCATCAGATCAGTCCGCCGAGGCTACCGACCAAACCCCAAAAAGCGAGCGCTTTTCTCGAACATCACAGCCCAATTTGCCTCCAAACACCAATCCCATGCCCCATCATCCACGCCTTTGCCTCGCCCTAGTCGCCGGACTCGTCGGCATCTTGCTGCCCTCCTGCCAGTCGCATCAATACCGCGTCGCCGCCACGGATGGACGCCATTGGGTATGCGAAACCAAGCCGGAACTGCAATCTAAGACCGGTTACTATCGCTTCCGCACCGCCCAAGGTCGAGATACCGTCATCAAGGCCGATGAGATCCAGTCCATCGAAGGTCTCAACTGACGTGCCACCTCTCATCCTCGCCTCCGGCTCGCCACGCCGCGCGGAACTTCTCCAGCAGGCAGGCTTTGACTTCACCGTGCACACCTCGCCCGCTGAAGAACGGCACGATCCCACCGCACGCCCCGCCGAACTCACGCTGCACAACGCCCGGCTCAAAGCCGCCGCCATCGCCACTGCTCACCCCGACGCCTTCGTCATCGGTGCGGACACACTCGTGTACGTCGGCACCGAGCCCCTCGGCAAACCGCGCGATCTGGCTGAGGCCGCCACCATGCTGCGCCAGCTCTCGGATCGCACCCATCAGGTCACCACAGGCGTGGTCGTGTTGCAGGGCAACGTCGCTTTGGCGGAACTCGCCATCACCACCCGCGTCACCTTTTTGCCCCTCACGGACGAACGCATCGCCGCCTACCACCGCCTCTGTCCACCTTTGGATAAAGCAGGCGGTTATGGCATCCAGACCGCGCCCGACCTCATCATCGCCCATTGGCAGGGCTCGCTCTCCAACGTCATCGGTCTCCCCGTCGAAGAACTCAGCGCCACCCTGCGCAGCCACGGCTTGGAGACCAGACAGCTCACCGATTGAGGACTTCCTCTTGGCTCCCCACGTTCAGCCTCCCACCTCTTCCCAAAGACTGGAGGTCCGGCCCCGGTCCACCGCATCCACCACGCGCATGTAGCGCCACCCCTCTTCGAAGTCGGGCCGCGGACGAGGTGCCGCCGCGTCGCGGACTGCGGCAATGAAATCCCGCTCCACCGTCCACTCTCGCTGCTCTGAGGCGGGCACCACCACGGTCTGCATGGAGCCCTCTCGCCCCCCCAAACGCGCCTCCTCCTTCGTGAAATCGTAGTGCAGAGTGCCCTCCGAGCCCCACAACCACAGCTCCTCCATCGCCGCATGAGCCGCGATCGCGCTGAAGCTCAACGACGCCGTCAATCCCGCCTCGAAATCCGCCTGCACCTCCACCTGATCCGGAATCTCCACCCGCCGCCCACTGCGCATCGGCGTCGCCGTCAGCCCCCGCGATCGCACCCGTTGAATGGCACCCAACCAATCTTGCAACACCTCCACGTAGATGCCGAGGGTGAGCACCTGGATCCCTGAGATCTCCCGATCCTGCCGCCAATGCATCGGCGCACTGGGATCCAAATACGCACCGTTCCAGCTTCGCAAATCCGCGTGGATCAATCTCCCCAAAACACCCTCCGCCAAGCTCCGCTTCACCCACAACCGCGCCGCCATCCCATGCGGAGCCGGACACAGCGCCGCCACCTGAGAAGGACGGCTCGCCGCTGCCTCTCGCATGGCCGCCGCATCCTCCAGACTCGCTGCCATCCGTGCCTGACAAAAAACGTGTTTCCCCGCCGCCAACGCCGCACACACCGCCTGACGATGCAGATACGGCGGAGCGCCGATCCAGACCACATCGACGTCTGGAGCCTGCGCCACCGCTCTCCAATCCGACTCCACCCGCGCCTCAGGAGCCCATTCACGGACAAAGGCTTGCGCCGTCTCCTCGCGGCGATTGGCCACCGCCGCGATGCGCACGCCCTCGATCGATCTCAGCCCTGGCATGTGGCGCTGTTTGACGATGCCACCTGCCCCGATCAGCCCCACTCGTATTTCCGATGCATTCATTCCTCATGGGTAACGAACCCTACCCAGGCATTCCACCCAAAAAAGCGCCCGTTGTTCACGCTTCAGCGAGTCGAGCATCGGTGTGTGGAGAGCTGGACGGCGTCGAGTTTGCCGAGCTGTGCGCCTTTCTTACTTTGTCGGAGTCTTCTGCTCAGGCCCGGTTCCTTGCGGATGGCGGGTTCTCGGCTTGTCCAAACGCTTCACGCCCTCAGCCTTCAGAACCTCGGCATCAAAATCCGTCACCCCACCTTCCGGCAACGTTTTGAGTTCGATTCGCCGCACCTGTACCCGGTTGGCATTGCCACGGTGCAATTGAATCGCGATCAGCCCCTCCAACGCCCGTCCCGCAACGTCGCAGTCGGTGAGTTCCGACGTCACCTGCCCATTGATCTCATGCACCAAATGATTGCCGCGAGCCGTGATCGTGTACTCATTCCACTCGCTCACATCCACCGCCACAGGCTCGTGCTGAGACAGCAGCCAGAGACCACGTTCGGGATCCAGTAGCACCCTGTTGCCGTTGAGTCCGAAGATTCCCCGCCCTTTTTCCTCATACGTCATGCCCGTGTGCTCGATGGCGGGATGAATGTCGCATTGATAGCCACTGATGACCCATTGCCCCACCTCAGGCAGCTCCCGGCTGCGATACTGGATGCCGGAATTGTTGTCTCCCAGCACTCGGACCGAGGCCTTCAACACAAAGTTTTTAACCTCTCCACCGCGCCAAATCAAAAAGGTGTTGTGCGGCAGAGCGTCCGGTCCGCTGCAGGTTCCCGTGATGGCCCCTTCCTCGACCTTCCACAGATTCGGGTCTCCCTCCCAGCCCGTCAGATCTCGCCCATTAAAAAGCGCAACGAATCCTTCGTCATCCGCCCTGGCAGGCAGTGCGAGAGACGCCATCCAAGTGCCCAATAGGCTCACAGACCAAACAAACCGGTGAATCATGGTCGCCATCATCCCCACACTCGCAGCGGACGCAACTCCCAACTGAGCCGCACTTCACTCCCGCCTTGGGAAGTCCATCGGTATCGCATCGCTACGCCAAATGACTCGCCAGCTCGACCGCGCGCAGCATGCCTTGAGCTTTGTTGACCGTCTCTTGGTATTCATTGAAGGGCACACTCGCCTCCACCACACCGGCTCCCGCCTGCACGTAGGCCTTGCCGTCTTTGACGACGCAGGTACGCAGCGCGATGCAGCTATCCAGATTCCCATCGAAACCAAAGTACCCCAGCGCTCCGGCGTAGGCGCAGCGTTTGCTTTTCTCGAGTTCGCTAATGATCTCCATCGCACGCACCTTCGGAGATCCACTCACCGTGCCCGCCGGAAACGTGGCCCGCATCACATCATAAGCCGAACAGTTTTCCCGCAGTCGCCCCGAGACATTCGAGACAATGTGCATCACGTGCGAGTAACGCTCGATCACCATCAGATCATCCACGTGCACTGTGCCATAGACGGCCGCCCGCCCGACATCGTTGCGCGCCAGATCCACCAGCATGACGTGCTCGGCACGCTCTTTGGGGTCCTTCAGCAGCTCGATGGCATTGTGCATGTCCTCTTGCTCCGTGGCACCACGAGGGCGGGTACCGGCGATGGGACGGATCTCGATGCCACCATCCACGCACTTCACATGCACCTCCGGGCTGGCACCGACCAGAGCAAAACCGTCCGGCAACTCCATGCAAAACATGTAGGGCGATGGATTCACATGCCGCAGCGCTCGGAACAAATTCGTCGGCGTGCCGGAATACGGCATCTCAAAACGCTGCGAAGGCACGACCTGAAAAATGTCTCCAGCACCGATGTACTCCTGGGCGCGGAGAACCATCGCTTCATACTCCGCTTGAGTGGTGTTCGAGTCCGCTTTCAAGGTCACTGAATTGTCCACGGGAGGCAGCGATTGAGGGGCTTTTTCATTCAGGCCAGCTGCCAGCTTCTCCATCATCGCCGCGATCTGCTGCCGCCCCCATTCATAGGCGGCCTCCGCGCCTTCATGTTCATCCAAATGAACATTGGCCACGACGAAAAACTTGCGGTGGCGATGATCGAAGACCAGCACCACATCCGTGATCATGAACACCATGTCAGGCAGGCCAAGCTGGTCGGGCGGAGGCTCCGGCAAGGTGGGTTCAAAATAGCGCACCATGTCGTAGGCGAGGTAGCCGACGGCACCACCGTGAAACCCCGGCACCGGCCCCTGTCCGACCCCTTGATACTGAGCCATCAATTTCTCCAGCTCCTGCAGCGCATCCCCTTCCACCACGATCTCGCGCTTCTGGCCCCGCTCCGTCACCGTCACCTGCCGCCCCCGAGCCACCACCCAGGTGCGTGGCGCACTGCCCAGAAACGAGTAGCGCCCCGAATGAGATTTCTCTTCCGCTGATTCCAGCAAAAAGCCGCAGCCGTCTTCGCGGATCTTCAAATAGGCCGACAGCGGTGTCTCAAAATCCGCCGACAGCTCCGCCCACACGGCGACCAGATTTCCCTCCGTCGCAAGTTTTTCGAAGGCGTCGAACGTCGGTTGGAGATGCAAAGGGGACATAACGGAGAATCGAGCGGGTCGGCAAAATGCACGCAGAATCCCCTCCCGGCAACTGCGAACCAATTTTCATTCGCGCGGACCTCGGTATTCCCTTGACCACGAATCCGTTAGGCGAACCCACTAAGCTTTCAACGCCCAAATCAGCAGGTCTTCAGCGTCATCCCAAACCTTGCTGCGAGTGTCATTGAGCACCACCACGATGCGCCGCCGACCGTCTTTTTCACCCGACGCGACCAGGCAGTAGCCCGAGGCATCAGTGTATCCCGTTTTCATCCCATCGCAGTAGCCGCAGGTGCGCAGCACCCGGTTGGTGTTTTCCAAAGTCAGGG
>JAGRPD010000105.1 GCA_020439875.1 Verrucomicrobiales bacterium | reverse complement strand
CAGGTGCATCTTGCGATCATGGGGGGGCACTTCGATTCGGGGAGGGGCGAGCTTTCCTTCACACTTCTCGGGATAAAGTTGACAATAGTAGCCCTGGGTATGCCCGTCCACATCAGTAATGTTATTGTAAACGTTTCCACCACGCCCGTCCTGTGACGTCCACCTGCCATCTGGCTGTTCCCCGACTGCATGGAATGGGGGATCTCTGTCTGGATCACTGTTCTTCCCACCATCCTGAGGATAGTATACCTTTACCTTGATTTTGGGATCTGGGCACTCTTTGTCACAATCAATCTCACCTTCAGCGGTTTTATTCTCTGGCTTGAATCCGACCTGCGTCGGAGAACCACACGCGTGGCCTGCGCAATCAGATGATGGATTTGGACCTGGCTGTAGATCACCATCGGTTCGGGGATTCACTGGCTTCTGTGGGTTTTTTCCTGAAACATCATACCAGTTAACGGCATCGGAGAAACAGAATGCCTGCAAGTTTTGGCCACCTGCCTCCAAGATCGGATCGCGGCTCGGCCATCTACCCAGACTTGGCACATAGAACCGGTATCCGTAGTTATACCAGCCCGTGTCAATATCTCCGAACTCAGCATGGAACAGGAACGTCCACAGCGCTGGAGACGTCGATTGCACAGTGTATGCGGCATTCAGGAATGTGGGTTCACCAAACGCACTGTAACTGAACCGTTCTTGTGTCACTCCACTGCTGTTGCAGGTGGCAACCACATCAAGCTGATCCTTCAAACTATAAAGCCGCTCACTGAGCGTGCCATTGTTGGAGGGGCTGCGGTCCCGCAGGATCAAGTCCCAACGGTTGGTCGGATGCCACACGTACTGGCGCTCTGCGCTTGCACTCGAATCCAACCTCTCCTCCACACTACGCCAGTGGTCATTGAAATATACGTGTTGCGTGGCACCATTCGCCGCTGTCGTTATCCGACGGAACCGGGCATCGTATTGGTAGTCACCCAAGGTGACATTGTTTGAGTCTTTGACCGTGCGCAGTCGATTCCACGCATCCCAAGTCAATTTCCGTGGTGCCCCTTCGAGCGCGTCTCCAGTAGGAACCAGCAACATGTTGCCGTTCGCGTCGTAGCTCACTCCGGTGGACAAACCGTCAACCTGGAGGATCTGGTTGCTCTGGTTGTTGACCCGAGTTTGGTCGATCTCGGACACCCCGTCGTCCACTTTGCGATACTGCACCCAGTTTCCCGTCTCATCGTAGCTGAACAGCTCCTCTTGGGCAGGCACCCCCGCAATGCTGGTGGCGTTGGTGTTGAGCAACCCTTGTTTGCGTTCCACCACCTGATACAGGCCATCATATCCGAATGACTGGTCCTGATCGGCCGAGGTCGGTGCCACCAAATCCCTCCGCCAAGTCTTGAGCGAGGCCTGGTTGTAGCCCCATTGCACATCCACCAATGAGCTGCTGCCTTTGATCCAGCGCATACGTTCCGTGCGGCCAAAGCGGTCGTAACCCGTGTACGGATCTCCCGCATCTCCATCCGGCTCACCCGACGACTTCTTCCAACGCCGTTCAATACCTGGTTGGGAGAAGGTATTCACCGAAGGCATCGCAACACTAACTTACTGGTACTCGGCCAACACCGTCAAGTCATCATCGTGCACCGATTGCTCGCCATTTTATGCCCCCGCGCACGGGCATTGCACTTTGGGCGTGCTTCCATCCACGGCTCCCCCCTATGCCCGAGTATCTGAAGTCAGGCAATCACTTCCGTTGAATTCGTTGGCAGCCTTCAGCTACGGCTTTTGCGGCTCAGTGCGCTTCATCACCTGGTCCAACCGGGTGGCGAGACGCTGGCAAATTTCGGGATGCTGAGGGGCGCGATTCACGGTTTCACCGGGATCGACCTCATGATCGTAGAGTTCTTCCCCGCGAAGCCGGCCCGTGCTGGCATCTAACCAACGTACGTATCGATAGCGCGCGTCCCGCGCGGCTTGGCCCATGAGATCTTGGAACCGCGGGAAGCTGGAGCAGGCGACGGCGTCGGCATCGGTGGTGTCGGGGTTTTGTAGCAGTGGCAGCAGGCTGTGCCCTTCGAGCGCTTTGGGAATGGGCAGTCCGGCGCAGTCCAGAAAGGTCGGGGCCAGATCCAGCAATTCCACCGGCTGCCGGATCACCGCGCCCGCAGGCGTCACTCCTGGAACATGGATCAGCAGCGGCACCCGAGTGGCTACCTCGTAGTTGGTCATCTTCGTCCAAGCGGTCTGATCGCCGAGATGCCAGCCGTGATCCGACGTCACCACCACGGCCGCATCTCGCCAGCGCGGATGCTGCCGCAGGGCCTGCAACAATAGGCCGATCTGGGCATCCACGTAGCTGATGCAGGCGCGATAAGCCTGCCAAATCTCCCGCTGGCGATCGTCGGGGATCGGACCATGGGTGGGCACACCGAGGTAGCTGCGCAGTTCAAATCCATTCCATTCCATGGCCTCCGCCGCATCGGTCGGGGGCGATACCACGGGCACCTTCAATTGACGGATCATGCCTTGATAACCGTCGCTATTGAACCAGGCGAACCACGGCGCACCCTTCGGTGGTTGGCGGTTGGATGGCAGGATTTGCTGCTCTGCGGGATGCAAATCAAAGTACTTCGAGGGGGCCACCATCGGCAGATGCGGACGCCGGTAACCAATCGCCAAAAAGTGCGGCTCGGGCCCCGCCTGCTGCAAGACCTCCCGCACCCGGTGGGTCATGCGCCCGGCAAACAAGGCATCATCCGGAACGTCGGCGGCTTGGATGGCGGGACATTTTTTGCGGTCTGCGATGAGGGTGGGCACCTGCGCACGCTCCGCGTAGGGCACGTTTTTGAGGGCTGCCTCATCCACGATTTCTAGCATCTCCCCTTCCCGACCCGGCTCCGCAGGTAGGCTCCAGTCGGCGTCATCCACCCAGCCATCGTGAGAGACCTTGCCAAAGGCGCGCGTCGTCCAACCCGCTGCCCGCAGAGCCTGAGGCAGGCTTTTCCAATCGGCCTGACGCTGCCGAAAGCGCTGCCAGTCCGCTTCCTTGTGCGACCAAACCCGCGTCGTTTCAGGTCGCAGTCCGCTGAGCATGGAGATGCGGGAAGGGCCGCATTTGGCCGCCTGACAGTAGGCTCGCTCAAACCGCACGCCTTCCTGCGCTAGGCGATCGAGGTTCGGTGTGTGGGCGTTTTTTTCTCCGTAGCAGCCGAGCAGGGGCCGCAGGTCGTCCACCAAGATCCAGACGATGTCTCGAGCGGGAGCGGAGTGAGGTACCAGCCACCCCGCCATCATCAGGCCGACGGCTGCCGCTGCGATCGCGCGCATCAGTCGAGGTCGGAGGAGGTGACGGAAACTGGATTTTTCAGAGCCAACAGCCGTGCCTGACTCACCACGCGCTCAGGCTGCGCATCGAAGCGGTACGCATGGCAGCTCGGGCAGGTCACGGCACGGGCCACGACGATGGAGCCGCAGCCCTCACACACCTTGTATTGCTGAGGTTGAGCTGCGATTTTTTCCGCCTGCTGCAGGCGGTCAGTGAGACCTTCATCCGGAGCACTCATTTTGTCTTCCAACGTACTACGATGGAACGCGGTCTAGTAAACCCTAGCCAGCCAAATTTTTGACATTTTTGTCAGCCGTCGATTTGCGTTGGGTTCCTCACTTGCGTCAGCCACCAGATTTCCTCACACTACGCCCTACTTCATGCGCCTGCTTCACTTCTGCCTCCCCGCTTTACTCCTCGCCACCGGCGGACCCTGCGTCTTTGCCGCCGATGAAACGCCCGCCGGATCCGCTGCGGAATCGCCCGATCCGGCTACCCTACCGAACGAACCGGGGCGAGACTGGACGCTGCCGCCCGCCGATGGCTCCCCCTGGTTGCAGCAGGCCACGGGCATGCGCTTTCCCCTGCACCTCCTGTCCTACACCCTGATCGGGATCATGAAGTATCCGGACAGCGAGGACGTGCTGGTGCGCTATGAGAGCCTATCCCAGCGTGCACGGGCCGACATTTTCATCTTCAAACTCGCCAACAGCCCCAAGGATGCGGCCTCCAAAAAAGAGGCGCTGCAAGAGGGCCTCTCCCAGGTCTTCACCCAGCTGGCGCAGATGCATCGAGAGGGCATCTACGAAGATGTCAAAGAGGATCGTTCTCTGAGCGGCTCCATCCCACTGTGGAAAGAGGATGCCATCCCGCTCATCGTCCGTGAAATGTCGGCCACCCGCGTGGACAAGGCTCCCAACGGCGTCACGGTGAAATCACCTCTGAAGCTCTGGCTCGGTCTGACGGTGATGGCGGATCACCTCATTACGATTCGTCACTTGCGCCCGTCTTCCACCGGCAAGGAGGGGGAAGACGACATGAAGCGCTTTTTTGATCACCTGATGGAGATCATCAAAGATCCCTCGCTGCGCGCCGAGATCGTGCCAGCCATCAACACCTACCTGCAAGATCCCTTTTCCGAAGCCGGTCACGAATCGGCCAACCTCATCGTCGAATACCTCGATGAATCCCCCACGGTCTCCATCCTGCGCCCTGCAGCCCCCGTGACCACCTGGACCGAAGAAGCGGAAAAAACCGTGCAAGGCAGCGGCTCCCAGCTGCTCCGCGCTTATGTCATCGGCGGAGCGAGCGCCGCGCTTCAGGGCAAGGACGCCAACACCGCTCTCACCACCGCCGCGCAGCAGATGGTGCGGGTGTATTTGAAGATGAAGGAAAAGTATCCCGCCTTTTCACATCCCGGCCTGGATCAACTCACCGACGCGGTGGAGCGCGGTGATGCCTCGACGTGGTTGCGCAAGCAGATCGAAGAAAAGGCACCCCAAAAACCCTAACCGCCGGTCGCTACCATGGAAGATCCCGATTTGATTCAGACCCTGGCGGATCTTGTTTCGATCCCCAGCATCAACCTCGCCTATGGCGGCACGGGAGAGTCGGAGGTCGCGGCATGGGTGGAGGCATTTTTCCAGCGGGCAGGCCTCACCAGCCAGCGCCAGAGCGTGGCACCGGGACAGGACAATGTGCTGGTGCGCCTCGCGGGGCGAGATCGCTCCCGCTGCCTGGTGCTGGAGGCACACATGGACACCGTCTCCACAGATGGAATGGTGACACCGCCCTTCGAGCCCCGCATCGAGGGCGGTCGTATGCATGGCCGAGGTGCCTGCGATACCAAAGCCGGTCTCGCGACCATGATGCACGCGCTGCTGGCCCAGCATCGCAGCGGTCGCCCACCCGCCTTCGATGTGCTGCTGGCGGCTGTGGTCGATGAGGAGCATAGCTTCACCGGAGTGAGCCGTCTGGTGAAGGATTTGCAAGCCAGCGCGGCCATCGTCGCCGAGCCCACTCAGCTGCGCCTCGTCACCGCCAGCAAGGGCGTGCTGCGCTGGCGGGTCCACGCCGTCGGGCGGGCGTCGCACAGTTCGAAACCGCATCTCGGCATCAATGCCATCACCGCCATGGCGCGCGCGGTGACGGCGCTGGATGCCGACCACCAGCAGCTGGCCACGCCCGTGCATCCTCTGCTGGGCCCAGCCACCTGCACCATCAGCACCATTCACGGCGGCGAGCAGATCAACTTTGTGCCCGAACGCTGCGTCATCGAGCTGGACCGCCGTTTGCTGCCGGGTGAAGAGCCCGACGCCGTGATGGCGCATTGTCAGGCGGTGCTCGATGCCATCCCCGGTGTCACCGCTGAGACTCCTCCGATGCTGGCCGATGCGGCCTTTGCCACCCCGGTCGATCACGCCTTCGTCTCCGCCTGCGGGTCGATCCTCGCTGAGCTGGGCCTCGATGCCTCTCCCTGCGGTGTGCCCTTTGGCAGTGATGCCAGCAAATTCTCCCGCGCCGGCATCCCCGCCATCATCTTCGGCCCGGGCTCCATCGACCGCGCACACGCAGCAGATGAGTACGTGGAGATCGATGAGGTGCATTCCGCTTTCGCCTTTTACCAGCGGCTGCTCAGCAGCGAGTGCGCCTGGTGACGACGTGAGGCCGCATCACTCCTCCTCCGGCGGCGCGTCGGCTGCCGTGCGGAAGCCGCGAGCGATGTTGGATTCCTCCGGTCCTGCGGCAAAAAACCGAGTGGTCAGAAGATCCACATCGCTAGGAAGCGCAAAGTGACCGCCCCGAGCCACGGGCACACGTTTATCAGGATATTCGGGATGCGCCGACCAGGCCAACCCACCGGATTCAGACGCCGTCCACTCCTGCACATTGCCCGCCAGATCGACGATGCCATACTCGCTGGCATCCGCCGATTCCCGATCGGTGGGAGCCCAAAGGTTGTATCCGTCCAGCACGCCACCTTCCGTGCCATTTGGATCATAATCCAGACCCAGGTTCGCCGCATGACGGTCCGGCTTTTTCCCCCAGGGAAAAGGCAGCCCACGCGTCCCGCGCGCCGCTTTTTCCCACTCCTCCTCCGTCGGCAGGCGATGCCCCCTCCAGCGGGCGTAGGCGTACGCATCCCACCAGTCCACTTTCGTCACCGGCGTCTCCAACGTCACCACTTCGCCATTGACCCGCGCCCCCGCCCGAGCCGCCGCCAGCATCTCTGCCCAGCCATCTGGCTCGTGACTGGTCTTGGATGTCGGCTGTTCGGAGTGATCCCAGGCTCCGCCATTGCCCCCGCGCCCTTCATCGAGAAAGCGCTGATATTGCCCGATGGTCACCTCCGTCCGGCTGATCCAAAAATCCGGCAGGGAGCGTCTCTCGCCTTTTTGATAAAGGAACGTTCCGGCGGGAATGCGAACCATTTCCTCGCGCCCGGCGGCTCCGGGCGACTTCCCACCGGATCCCGTGAGCGCTCCCAGCCCCGCCACCACGGCGATGATCGCCACCAGGACGAGCCAGCCCCACCACGGCAAAAGGCCACCTGCCGCTTGCTCCCCCTGCCCCTGCTCCATGCGCTGCCGCACACTGTGGCGCCGCATCGAGCTGCGCATGTCGGACATTTCCTCCAAAAGCTCCGGCCACGTCAGCGTCTCACTGGCCAACTGACGCACCAACCCATTGGCCTTGCCCGCCTTGGCCCGCCCGCGCAGCAGCGTGAGCAGCGCGCGCACATCGTCCGGCTGCGGCACCTCCACCCCGTCGGAATGGGGGCGGAACACATTGACCAAGCTGGCCTGGAAGTCTTCATCCAGGAAAATGTCCCGACTCGTCAGCTCGCGATGATGAAACTCATGCTCCGCTGCCCAGCTCATCACCTCCGCCACGCCAAACAGCAGCTCCACCAGCGCGCGCTCCGACAGGCTCTCACCTGCTGCTGCCAGCTCATCCAGCGACCGACCGCGTGGCACCTCGCGGGTGTAAAAATAGTGGCCCGCCACATCTGCCGCTTCATACAGAGGGGCGACACGCGGGTGCGAGATGGCAGCCTTCACTTTCTCCCGCGCCAGGAACCGCTCCACCATCTCCGCATTGTCGTGATGTCTGGGTTTGAGCAGCACCAGACCCACCGTCCGATCCACGTCCGTCTGCACCGCACGATAGGTGTCCGCCATCGCGTCCGATCTCACATGCTCCAGCAGCTGGTAGCGCCCCAGCGTCATCCCCTCGGCCACCACCCGCATCGCGCCCAGCGCTTCCGCAGGCGGGGGTGCCGCCATCACCGCCTTGATCTGCTCCAGCAACTGACCCGGTGCAAAGGGCGGCTGATCCACCAACACCGGCCAGCCCGCGACAGACTGCTCAAACCCCGCCAAATCAAATCGCGTCGTGAAAATCACCCGCACCTCAGGCCACGCATCCACCACCACGTCCCGCAGCTCAAATCCCGTGATGCCATCGTCAAACACCGCCTCCGTCACCAGCAAATCCGCCGCCGCTCCTTCCACACTCTCCACCCAACGGCCCGCCTCCAACGGATCCCCAAAAGCATGCACCTCCCAATCCCGCGCCTCCAGCGCCCGCACCCGCTCGGTCCGCTTCGCCTCATTGGAGTCCACCAAAATCGCCTTCATTCCAGCCATCCACACCGCTCACCTCGCCTGCGCTGTCCCTGCCCCCGCGCGCGCTTCTTTTTCTCCCGCCAGATCCGGCGGGGCAGCTGCCGTGTCCTGCAGCCGGTTCTGGTAATAAAGCTTCACCACATAGCCGTAAAATTGCCTCTCACCGTGATCTTTGACCTCCTGAGAAGACATCGGCGGCAGAAAGTACACCATGTCCAGCGGCTCCTCCTCCGGCTGGCCTGACCAATCCACCGGCTCAGCCACCCATCGGCTCACCGGTGGATCCGCGCGGGTCGGCTCCACCTTCGAGCCATTGACCAGATCGTAAAAGAACACATCCACACTCACCGCCGTCGGCTCAATGTAACCCTCCACCAGACGCTGAATCGGGATCCTCAGCGTGATCCGCTCACCCTGCGTCACCGCCGGATCCTTCACCACCGCGCAGGGACCGATTTTGAGCACCTGATCCCCTTGCGCCGCCGTCTGCACCGAGGCCTGAGTACTCGCCTGAGGCTGCTCCGCCGGTCCGAGTTCACCCAGCTCCTTGAGTCGCCCCACGGCCATGCCGTAAAAATCCCCTGCCACCGCCGGCCCCGCCTCCGCCAACTTGCGCCAATACAACGCCGCCTTGTCGTTGAGCCCCATCTGCTCGTAGGTCAGAGCAAATTCGCTTTGCACCTCCGGATCACCCGGCTGCAATTCTTCGCAGCGCCGCAGCACCGCCAGCATGCCCGCCGTATCATCCAGAGGACGCAGCTGCCGCACCGTGTCCAACAGCTCCTCCAGCTCAGGATGCCGTGCGGCAGTGCCCGCTGAGGGAGCCTGCACTGCGCCGAGCGGAGCGGCCATCGTCGGAGCCGTGGTCAGCCCCGCTGAATCCCCCGCCAATTCTCCCGGCATCGGTGGTGCCGTCGCCGTCCCGGTGGAAAAGGCGAGCGTCGAGAGACTGCTGCTCTCACCCGCCAGCTGACCCGGCTGCGGCGGTGCCCCCAGCGCCGAGGTCGCCGCGCCCCCCGCACCCGCCCCGTCCGCTTGCAGATCAGGTTTCATTTCCCCACCCCGCCGCGCCGCCAACCACCAGCTACCCGCCAGCAGCAGCACTTGCAAACCCGCCAAGACAGCCAGCACCGCCAGGGCCGCCGCTTGGGCGCGCCCCGTATCGGCAGCGAGGATTGGTGAAGTAGGGCGCGCCATCGCGTTGATCAAAGAGTGGCGTATGGTACGGTCTGGCCACCGGAGTGTCAATGCTTCAAGACTCCTGCTTCGAATCTCCGCTGCCGTCCTTGATTTCAGGGGCGGACGCCGCCTTGCGCCCCAGTCCCTGGCGGCTCAGCCCCGCCGATCTCGCCGCCCGCCTCCAGCCCCAGGGCGGACTTTTCTGGCTCGACAGCGGAGACGCAGCCTCCGGCTTCAGCCTGCTCGCCGCAGCCCCCACCGAGATTTTGACCGGTCAAATGGCCACGGATTGGCATCGCGTCGAGCAGCACCTCGCCCGCCACCAGCAGCCCACCACCGCCACTCCCACCCGACCCAGCGCCGGACTTTTCGGCTGGGTCGGATTCGACGGCCACTTCGTCCTCGGCCACTACCCCACCGTCTGGATCCACGATCACGCCACCGCCCGCTGGCACACCTCCTCCCTCGAAGCCCCCCCCCCCCCCCCCCCGCTGGCCGCCGCCGCCCCACCTCCGGCCCTGCGCTTTGCCCCACAGCTCGACGCCGAAGCCTTCATCTCCCGCGTCCGCCGCGCCCAGGCCTACATCGCCGCCGGAGACATCTATCAAGTCAACCTCGCCTACCCCTGGACGGCCACCTGCCCCCCTCACGTCTCCAGCCTCCACCTCTACCACCGCCTCCGAGCCGCCTCCGCAGCCCCCCACGCCGCCTTTGCCGAGCTGGCCGACTGCCACGTCCTCTCCGCCTCGCCCGAACTCTTCCTGCGCCTCAGCGGCCGCCGCGTCACAACCCGTCCTATCAAAGGCACCCGCCCCCGTTTTCCCACCGATCCCACCCGCGACGCCGCCGCCCGCGCCGAACTGCTCGCCAGTGAAAAAGAACGCGCGGAACTGCTCATGATCACCGACCTCGAGCGCAACGACCTCGGCCGCGTCTGCGAATTCGGCAGTGTCAAAGTCCCCGCCCTCTGGCAGGTCGAGACTTTTCCCCAGGTCTTCCACCTCGTCTCCACCGTCACCGGACACCTCGCCCCCGGCATCTCTCACGCCGCCGCCTTCCGCGCCTGTTTTCCCGGCGGCTCCATCACCGGTGCTCCCAAAAAACGCGCCCTCGAGATCATCCACGAACTCGAACCTCACCCCCGCGGCCTCTACACCGGAGCCATCGGCGGCTTCGCCTTCAGTGGCGAGAGTTTTTGGAACATCGCCATCCGCACCGCCGTACGCATCGGTTCCACCCTCACCTTCCACACCGGAGCCGGCATCGTCGCCGATTCGGATCCCACCCTCGAATACGAAGAAACCCAGCACAAAGCCGCCGGCCTGCTCGCCGCCTGGAGCTGAGCCGCCGCCTTTGTCAAAAACACCCCACGTCACCTCATGCAATCTCGCCTCCTCCTCGCTCTCATCGGATTGATGCTGCTCAACGGCCAACTCGAAACCATCCTCACCGCCGATGAAACCCAAACCCAGCCCCTCCTCGGCAGTGGCAAAGTCCAACTCACCGCGATCATGAATGAAGGCGGTGCCCCCATCGACACCGACATCTCCTGGGAGATCCTTTCCAAACCCGACGCCGAAGGCCATCGTCGCTCCGTCGCTCAAAGTTACGATCCCCAACCCAACCTCATCGTCCCCGCCGGAAAATTCTTGGTGAAAGTCAAAGTCGGCGACACCCAAACCACCGCCGACATCGAAGTCACCCCCGGTCAGACCACCATCAAAACCCTCTCCCTCGGAGCAGGTCGCCTCACCCTCACCGCCCTCGCCGCCACCGGAGGCAACCCCCTGACTCGCGACCTCTCCTGGGAAATCCTCAGCTCCTCACGCGAGGATGACCAGCGCGACCAAATCGCCTCCAGCGACGACGCCCAACCCACCTTCACGCTCCCCGCCAACCCCTACCTCATCTCCGTCAAATGGGGAGAAACCGTTGTCAATCAAACCGTTGAACTCACCGCAGGCAAACAACTCCAAACCCAAATCATCCTCAACGCCGGGAGCCTCATCCCCACCGCCACCATGACTGACGGAGCTGCCCCCGCCACCACCGACCTCTCCTGGGAGGTCCTCGGGCAGCCCAACGCCGAGGGAGATCGCCCCTCCCTCGGAGCCAGCAACGACGCCCAACCCCAATTCCACCTCGCCGCCGGCAGATACCTCGTCAAACTCGTCCGCGGTCCCCTCCGCGCTCAACAAGAAATCGAAGTCATCGCCGGCCAGACCGCCGCCCTCACCCTCAATCTCAATGGCGGCACCCTCCAACTTCACGCCACTCAAGACGGCAGTTGGGAAATCTTCGGCCCCCTCATCAATGGAGAACGCCAAGTCCTCACTTACTCCTACGACAAAGACTTCAAGACCTTCGTCCCCGTCGGCAACCTCCTTGTTGTCCGCCATCGCAACGACGACAAAATCGAACAGCAGGTCGAAATCAAAGCCAACGCCCTGAGCGAACTCACGCTCGACGTCAAATAACCCCTCTCTCCGCATTTGCTCTCGAGGCACTCCCCTTTTCAGATCGACATCCCACGTCGATGCACCTAGTCTTTTCTCATGACATCGCTGACACCCCCGCGTCGCTGGCTCGCCGGATGGATCCTCGCCTGCATCTGCGCCGCCGCTCCGGCCCAGGCCCAGGTCGTCGCCTACGAGGTGGAATTCATTCATCGCGCAGGGTTCAATGGCGACTTCTTCAACGGCGGCTATTTCATCGCCCCAGCCCTCGGCGGTGAGGGAACCTTCGTGTTCACCACCCTGGAACGGGGCCGCCGCATCTTGGAGACCACCCATGGCACGGGCAGCTTCTTCACCGGCGTCACCTCCAGCGGCAAATATCAAACCGTCGTGTCCGCCTCCGCATCCAGCTCCGAGGGAACCGTCCGCGCCAGTTACCTCGCCTTTGCGGAGGCAACACGCTGGATCACCCTCACCACCCCCGAAGCCATCACACGATTGAAACTCGCCACTCGCCTTCACGGGGAAAGCATCGCTGCCCTGGATGAAGGCGGCACCACCGCTCTGGATGGCTCCACTGGCTTTCTGAACTTCTCCGAAATGCGCCTGACCCTGGACGAAACCCTCACAAAGCAAATCAACGAAGCAGGCCTAACCACAGCCGATGCAGTAACCCGAGCCACCACCCGTCTCAAACGCCGCGGCTACAGCACCCCAGCCACCACCAGCACCGACACCGCAGAATAACCACGCGCCCCAGTACCCGCTTCCATCTCCGCCACCACATGGAAGATTCCCAGCGGGATTTGGACAAATCTCTGCGGCCGATGCTAGCGGCATCACTCCCGTCGCCAAGAGCTACGGAAAGCGTCCTCCCAAAACTGAGTCCAGGGTTCGCGTGCAGATGGCACTCATGGCTCAGGACAAGGAGCCTTATCCAAAGAGTTAACCAACAGTTGGAGCACCACCAATGGTTCGAATTTAGCGTTGTTGATGCAATCGACAAAATGGCTTCTCATCAGCTAATTAAGCTCGTATGCGCTACTTCACATACCTCGCCGAACAGGCGTTTAAGACTTCCGCCACCGGCGAGCGACTTTTCTATCGCGGCGGACCTTGGTCGCGGCCATTCATTATTCCAGATGCCGATACGGAGCAGAGGCTCTTCAAGAAGCAGACATGGATATTTCGAATCCTGCTTGGAGGATTGATTGTCGGACAGCCATTCCTGTTCATCTTGCGTCCAGAGGTTGTCCACCAGCCATATGGGTTTCTCGTTTACTTCTTTGTCGTGATGCTGGTCTATTGGTTTATTGGTCGGGTTGTTCTCGCTACCGATTTGAGAGGTCTGCAGCGCGCACGGGCACCATTGCGGCCACGCTCGTTCTATGGTCAAAAAGCGCAACGGCACAGCCGAGGCAGGCTTGTTCTCGGCCTCACGGGATCGCTTATTCTCATGGCCACTGGTGCCTGGATGTTGCGTAGCGGAGCGAATCAGGCAATTGGCATTTTGTGTGTCGGGTTTGGCGGTTTGTGCGCGGTCGCTTGGGGATATGCATTGTACCTGAAATCGCAGATTGAAGATGTGCCGGAGGAACCAGACGAGAATCGACACGCCGAACAATAAACGCTGTTGCCAACGGATCGTAGCCGTCAATTGAGGCAGCAAAGTCTTTCGCTCGCTGTTGCCAAAGCTTGAATGCTCTACCAAGAAATGCTCCTCCTAACCCAAGACCATGTCGAGGAACGCAGGGCGAGCGATTTCGAAGGTCTATTCCGTTCCATCCGATTCATGAACTCGCGACTCTTTCTCTTCCTCTTCGGCGCTCTCGCGACGACAGCTCAGGTCATCGCGGGAGATGCCCTTCCCCGCAACGCAGAGACCTTTCAGATCAACGGCAGCAACGCCTATCTCTACACGGCACCTGCACCCGCTCCTGGAAAACCGTGGCTTTGGTATGCGCCGACGCTGAAGGGCATCTCGCTCGCGGGGCGGCCGATGTATTTTGAGGCGATCATGAAGGCGGGAATCAGCCTCGCGGGTTACGACCTGGGTGAGGTGCGCGGCTCCCCGGCGAGCACGGCGAAGTTTACAGATTTCTACGAGGCGATGGTGCAACGCGGCTTTTCTCCGAAACCGATTTTGCTGGGCCAAAGCCGTGGCGGGATGATGACACTGGCCTGGGCGTTTCGGCATCCAGACAAGGTGCGCGCCTGGGTCGGCATCTATCCGGTGTGCAATCTGGCCAGTTGGCCGCTGAAGAATTCCAAGGCGCTGACGCTGAAAGACTTTGCCTTGAGCGAGGAGGAACTCACTGCCAGGCTGGCCGAGTTCAATCCCATCGACAACTTGAAGGGCCTGCTCGCCCACAAGGTTCCGATGTTCAGCGTGCATGGTGACAGCGATGTCGTGGTGCCGCTCGATCTCAACACGGCGCTCCTCCAGCAGCGTTACGAAGCGGGCGGCGGAGAGATCACGGTGAAGGTCATTCCCGGCGAGGGTCACAAGGTGGGTCCGTCGTTTTTTGAATGCCGCGAATTGATCGACTTCGTGCTGTCTCATGTGGGAAGCGCGCCGTAGAGGAGCGCGCGCGGGCGAGCACACCGCTTTTCCTTCGATCTCATGAGAATCCTTGTCGCTTTCCTGTTTGTCACGGTATCTGTCCACGCGGTGGATCTGGAGTCATGGAGTCCATTTGGCATCGGTGCCTGCCACATCAACAACCGTTCCGCGAAGGACAACGAGCGTTGGGTGCCTCAAATGGAGGAGATCGGTCTCCGAGTTTTTCGCACGCCTCAGCTCAACTGGGGCGCGGTGGAGCCGGAGCCGGGCGTGTGGAAGTGGGATCAGCTCGACGAACAGATGGACTATCTGAGCGAGCACGGATTCACCTTTGGCGGCACGTTGATCGGCAACCCTCGTTGGAATGACAAAGACGAACGCGGGTCATTGCCGGTGAACAACCTGAAGGGTTGGTCCGCTTACGTAACGGCCGTCGTGAAACATGTGAACGGGCGCATCAAGCGCTGGGAAATTTGGAACGAGCCGCCCAACTTCACCGGCAAAGATCAAACGCCTGCGGACTACGCGAAGATCGTGATCGCGGCCCACGATGCGGCGAAGGCGGTCGATCCCGATTGCAAGATCGGACTCGCGGCGAAGTCGGTGCACATCCATTACCTGGAGCAGGTCATTCAGGCGGGTGGGCGCGACCATTTTGATTTCATCACCCTACATCCCTATGAAGTGCTCAACGGCATCGTGGACAACGCGGGAACTGAATCCGTGTTCATGCACATCGTTCCGACGCTGCGGAAAATGCTCGCCATTCAGAATCCGGCGAAGGCCGACGTGCCCGTCATTTTCACGGAGTTGGGATCGAATGCAAACAAGGGGGAAGGTCCGCAGGCGCAGTCTTTGATCAAAGCCTACACCTTGGGCATCGCGCAGGGCGTTGAATGCATCCAGTGGTTCGAAGGTCGCGACGGCGACAGTGGTCCACTGGGTCTGCTCGACCGGGAAGGCCATCCGCGCCTTTCTTTCCATGCGATGAAGCACCTGATCAAACACCTTGGCCAGCATCCCAAGTATCTCGGTTGGTGCCTGCTGAATGGGAAGCATTACGCCTTTGCCTTTGAGGGAGCGGAGGGTCCGGTGCTGATCACTTGGGCGCACGGTTGCGAATCGGATGAGGTGGCTTTTGGAAAGGTCGTGACTCTTGTTGAACTCGTTTCTGGAGATCGAATCGACGTGGATCACCATTTCCTCACGAGTGCGGCGATCCTCGTGCTCGCTCCGCCGCAGAGTCTCCTCGAAGCCGCGAAGCTCCACCGCGACCAACCGCTGACCTGGGATGGGGATTACTCACAGGTCAAGGAGGTCTGCATCACAATGGGTGAGGCCGATGGCGAAAAGGGATTGCACACCTTGTCGGGCTCTTCTCTCGCGGATGCCGTCGTCGCTTATGGAGGTTCCGCCCGAGCGGGAAATGTTCCCGGAGGAAACCTGTTCGTGGTCGATCCCGAGTTCCTCGCTTACACCACGGTGCCCATCGAGATCGAGGTGGTGGTGCGGCGAAATGAAGCCAACGACAAGGCCGGATTCAAACTCGTCTATGAATCCAAGGACGGCTTCAAAACCGCTGGAGGCTGGTTCACCATTCCCGACAACACGCAATGGCACACCCAGCGCTGGCGGATCGACGACCCGCAGTTCGTCAGCTACTGGGGCTACAACTTCTCCCTAGTCAGCGACGGCGATGTCTTCAATCGCTACCTGATTCAGCGGGTCACGGTGCGGAAGCTGGAGGAATGAGAGCTTCGTCCCACTCAATCCCAGACGATCGTGGACGAGGAGTGGGACGATGATTGGACTTGCCTCGTCGCATTTTCCCCATGTCCTCACCGAATCGATGGCGGAAAATCCCACATCATCTGCGGGACGATGCTCCAGCGCTGCCCCAGACCGTTGCAAACCCCTGAAAATCCCAAGATTCGGGGACAAAAAGGCGTTGCGCTCCCTTCAACGGCCCCTACCCTCCTCGCCCGAATTTTTTCATCAACTCCTCGTCACGATTCGATTACCGCATGGATACACCGGCACCTGGGCAGCGTTGGGTCAGCGACACAGAACCTGAACTGGGGCTGGGCGTGGTCCTCAAGGCGGCTCATGGACGCATCGAGATCTTTTTTCCCGCCGCTGGGGAGCACCGGCAGTACGCCCTGCAAGCCGCTCCCGTCCGCCGCGTGCGTTTTGGTCCTGGCGATACCTTCAAGGATCAACAAGGCGGCACCCACACCGTGCGCTCGGCCACCGAGGAGAACGGCTTGCTCACCTACCACGCCACCGGCGGTGCCACCATCCCAGAGGCTCTGCTGTCGGATTCCATCAGCTTCAGCAAACCGCAGGATCGGCTCTTCGCCAAACAGACTGATGACTCCCGCGCCTTCGACCTGCGACTGCGCGCCTTGGAGCATCGCAGCCGCGTTCGCCGCTCCACCGCTCGGGGCTTCGTCGGCGCGCGCATGGACCTCATCCCGCACCAGATCAACATTGCCAGCCAGGTCACTTCTCGGCTGCGTCCCCGCGTGCTCCTGGCGGATGAAGTCGGTCTGGGCAAGACCATCGAGGCCTGCCTCATCCTGCACCGCCTGCATCTCACCGGTCGGGCGGATCGCGTTTTGATCCTGGTTCCCGACGCGCTGCTGCATCAGTGGTTTGTCGAGTTGCTGCGCCGTTTTCACCTGCTCTTCAGCCTGTTTGATGAAGAACGTTGCAAGGCGATCGAGGATCAGCAGCCCGGCTCCAATCCCTTTCTCGACAGTCAGCTCGTCCTCACCAGCCTGTCTTTTCTCGAGGCCCATCCTCAGCGCATCGATCAACTTGCCGACGCTGGCTGGAACCTATTGATCGTCGATGAAGCACATCACCTGGAATGGACCGCCGACGAGCCCAGCATCGCTTACGAGATCGTCGAGACCCTCGCTGCGCAAACGGATGGCCTGCTGCTTCTCTCCGCCACGCCTCAGCAGCTCGGACCGGAGGGACACTTTGCCCGGCTCCGCCTGCTGGATCCAGATCGCTACGCCGATCTGAATCAGTTTCTCGAAGAAAACCGACACTACGAGGATGTCGCCGCCGCCATCGATCGCCTGCTGGAAACCGGCAAACTCAGTGCTGCCGACAAAAAAACCTTCGCCCAGCGTTCGGATCGCGTGCAGCGCCATCTCAAGGCTTTGAGCAAAGGGGGCGATGCGGCCCGGGACGCATTGATCTCCGATCTCATCGATGAATTCGGCACCGGCCGCGTCATGTTCCGCAACACACGGCGCGTGCTCACCGGTTTCCCCCAACGCCAAGCCCATCTCGTTTCTCTGCCTCAGCCGAAGAAATCCGACGAGCCTGCCGAGGCCTTGCTGGTTGAGGCCTTGACCACCTGGCTGGCCGAGTTTTTGCGAGCGGAACCTGGAGAAAAAATCCTCGCCATTTGTCACTCCGCCGAGCGTGCAGAAGAAATCGTCAGCAGCCTCCAGGAGAAGATCAACGTTCACGCCGCGCTGTTTCACGAAGGCCTGACCTTGATGCAGAGGGATCGCCACGCGGCCTCATTTGCCGATGAGGACGGCGTTCGCATCCTCGTCTGCTCCGAGATCGGCAGTGAGGGCCGCAATTTTCAATTTGCCCATCACCTCGTCCTGCTGGATCTGCCCGGAGATGCGGAATTGCTGGAGCAGCGCATTGGTCGTCTCGACCGCATCGGTCAGACCTCCACCATTCACATTCACATCCCCACGCTCAAAGGCAGCAGCGAGGAATCTCTCGCTCGCTGGTATCACGAGGGCCTCAACGCTTTCGAATCCACCCTGCACGGAGCCAGCGAGATCCAGCGTGCTCTGGCGGAGGATGCCCGCCTCCTCCTCGAAGCCGAAAAACCGCCGACCGCAGCCAAGCTCAAAACCCTCATCACCCGCGCCCGCAAGGAACGCGATCAGGTGGAGGCCAAACTCGCCCGCGGGCAAGATCGGCTGCTCGAGCTGTCTTCCAAACCCAGCCCCGAAGTCGAAACGCTCATCGACTCGATCCGCAAGGCCGATGAGGATCGCGATTTTGAAGCCTTTTTCATCGAATTGCTCGACCATCTGGGCCTGCACATTGAGGAACTCTCCGAGCGCGATTACTACCTGCATCGCGGCCACCTGATCTCGGATGCCTTCCCCTCTCTGCCGGAGGAAGGACTGGCCAGCACCTTCGATCGCAGCCGTGCCCTGAGCCGTGAGCAATTGGCCTTTTTGACGCCCGATCACCCACTGGTGCGCGGTGCCATGGACGTGCTGCTCGGCGGTGAATCCGGCAACGCCAGCTACGCCGTCTGGCAAGACGCCCCGGTGGATGCGCTGCTGGTGGAGTGCGTGCATGTCCTCGAGTGCGTGGCCCCCGCCGCGCTACACGCTGACCGCTTCCTCCCCCTCACGCCCGTGCGGGTGCTGGTCAATCACAACAAGAACGATCTCACCGACAAAGTCGAACTCGACGGCGCGCCGCTCAAGCGCGGCAAGATCGATGCCCTCATCGATCAAACCCAGGTCAAACAAGTCTTGCTGCCCCGCATGATCGAGCGCAACACCCGTCTCGCCGATCGTCGCCGCGAAACTCTCATCGCCGAAGCCACCGCGACCATGGAGACTCAGCTCAATGAGGAAATCGAGCGCCTGCGGGATCTAGAAAAGATCAACGATCACGTCAGCCCCGAGGAAATCACGGCGCTCGAAATTCAGCGCGACCGATTGCGGGAAGTTTTCCAAAGTGCCCATCTGCGGCTGGATGCCATCCGCCTGGTCTGGTGCCGCGCCCCGAAGGCCTGACCTCAGCTCATTCCGCCTGAGACGTAACGCTCCGTCTCTAGTTTTCCTGGGTTGGAGAAGATCTTCATCGTGTCATCATACTCGATGAGTTTTCCCAGGTAAAAGAATGCCGTCCGATCCGCCACCCGTCGCGCCTGCTCCATGTTGTGCGTCACAATGACGATGGTGAACTCCTGACTCAGCTGAACGATGAGTTCCTCCACCTTCGCCGTAGCGATGGGATCCAGCGCACTGCAAGGTTCATCCATCAAGATGATCTCAGGCCGGATGGCCAAGGTGCGCGCGATGCACAGGCGCTGCTGCTGCCCGCCGGAGAGGCCAAACGCGCTGGTATGCAGGCGATCCTTCACCTCATCCCAGAGAGCCGCACCACGCAGGCTGCGTTCCACCGCCTCATCCAACACCGCTCGTGATTTCACTCCCGCCACGCGCAGGCCGTAACTCACGTTTTGATAGATAGAGTCCGCGAAGGGGTTGGACTTTTGAAACACCATGCCCACCCGCCGACGCAGCTCCGTGATGTCTTGGGTGGGGAGATTGATATCGATGCCATCCACCGTCAGAAGGCCCGAGGTGATGCGCGCGCCAGGCACCAGATCATTCATTCGATTCACGCAACGCAGCACGGTCGATTTGCCGCAACCGCTGGGCCCGATGAAGGCGGTCACCTTTTGTTTCGGAATGTCCAGCGTGACCTCGTGCAGCACCTTCTTGGTGCCGTAGCAGAAATCGACGCGATCAAACCGAATCTGCGTCTCCACGACCGAACGAGCGCTCACGGTGGGGGCGGGATCTGCGGTGGCTGAACTCATGGCAAAAGAAAAGGTGGCGGATCTCAACTGAACTGGCCCGTGATGTAGGCCTCCGTCTCCGCCTCAGCGGGGGTGGAAAACAACTGAGTGGTCTCTGCAAACTCCACCAACCGGCCCATGTACATGAACGCCGTTCGGTCAGAACAGCGCCGCGCCTGCTGCATGTTGTGCGTCACGATGACCACGGTGAACTCCTCTTTGAGCGTCAGCATCAGTTCCTCGATCTTCAGCGTCGCGATCGGATCCAACGCCGCGCAGGGCTCATCCATCAGCAGGATCTGCGGTTGATTGGCAATGGCGCGCGCGATGCAGAGACGCTGCTGCTGACCCCCGGAGAGGCCATAGGCGCTGTCATGCAGACGATCCTTCACCTCATCCCACAAGGCAGACTGACGCAGGCTTTTTTCCACCACTTCATCCAGCTCACTCTTGCGATTCCGACCCGCCACGCGCAGGCTGAAAATGACGTTCTCGTAGATGCTTTTGGGGAAGGGATTGTACTTCTGAAACACCATGCCCACCCGCTTGCGCAGGGAGATCACTTCCACGGTGGGATCATACAAGCTGGTGCCATCAATGCGGATATCTCCTTCGTGACGCACGCCATCGATCAGGTCGTTGAGGCGGTTCATATTCCGCAGCAGCGTGCTTTTCCCACAGCCACTGGGGCCGATCAACGCCGTGATTTCCCGCTCGGGAATGTCCATGGAAATGTCAAACAACGCCTGCTTGGCCCCGTAGAAAAACGAGAAACCGCTGACTTCGACCATCCGCGGATTCAGCGGATGCTCCAGGCCCGTCTCCGCCGGCCCTGCGTTCGGCGTCGTCTGGATATCAGAAGGTGCTGGCGGCATACTTTCGGCGCAGATGATTTCGGATTTGGATGGCTGCCACATTCATGATCACGACCAGCGCGATCAGCAGCAGCGTGGTGGCAAACACCATGGGCTTGGCCGCCTCTGAGTCCGGCGACTGAAAGCCCAAGTCGTAAATGTGGAATCCCAAGTGCATGAACTTGCGTTCAGCGTGAATGAAGGGCGCTTCAAAATCAAACGGCAGCGAGGGGGCCAGCTTCACCACACCCACGATCATCAGCGGAGCCACCTCGCCCGCTCCCCGCGCCATGGATAAAATCACCCCCGTCAAGATGCCCGGCAAGGCCCCCGGAAGTACGATGCGCTGGATGGTCTGCCACTTCGAGGCTCCGCAAGCAAGAGCCGCCTCCCGCACGCCGCGGGGCACCGCGACCAGCGCCTCCTCCGTGGCCACAATGACCACCGGCAGCGTCATCAGTGCCAGCGTGAAGGAAGCCCACAGGATGCCGCCCGTTCCAAAGGTCGGATTCGGCAAATACTCGCTGAAGAAAAATCGGTCAATGGTGCCACCCACGGTGTAAACAAAAAAGCCGAGGCCAAACACCCCGAACACAATGGACGGCACGCCCGCCAAGTTGTTGATGCTGATCCGCACGGCCTGCACCAGAAAGCCCTGCTTGGCGTACTCGCGCAGATAGATGGCAGCGATGACGCCGAAAGGGGTCACCAGGATGCTCATCAACACCGTCATCACAAAGGTGCCGAAAATCGCCGGGAAGATGCCGCCCTCCGTATTCGCCTCGCGCGGCGTGCCACTCAGGAAGGCCCAGCCGTGCTTGACCATCGCCAGCAGTTTCCCACCAAAACCCAGGTTGTTGGGCCGCTCGAACGTCACCAAATTGCCCACGCTCATGTCCCGCTGCTGGCCATCCGCCAGACGGTAGGTCAGCGTGCTCACTCCCAGCTGATCCCGCAGCTGCCGCGCCTGAGCCGCCAGCTTTTCGTATTCCGCCTGGATCCGAGTCTGCTCCTCATCCAGCCCGGCGAGAGCTGCCGCGTCTCCCTCCGCTCCGAGTGCCTCCGCTCCGAGTGCGTCCGCACCGAGAGCCTTGCGCTTCAGATTGATTTGCAGCAACTCCTTGTTGATGCGGCCGATCTCTTTTTTCTCGATGTGCTCAATGTCCCGCCTCAGGGCCGCCACCCGATCCACCTCCTCCTGCAGCGCCGGATAAAAGGCGGCGTCCGCCGCTGTCACTTCCGCACCATCAGCCCGCTTCAACGCGACGGGGAAAAAGATGCCGTCGCCATACTCCATGCGCTCCGCCACCACGATGTTTTTCGGCAGCTCGCGGGATTCGATGAGCGCCGTGTCGATGTAGCGGAAGGCATTGCCAAAGACATCCTTGTTGCCCATGAAGAGCAGGATTTCTTCGATCTGCTGGCCTTCCTTCGCCGCATCGCGACGGTGCTGAATCACCCGGATCTCACCCGCCAGGGTCTCGACAGAGCCATCGGCTTTTTTCACCTGCATCTGCACCACTGGCGCAGGCCAAAACACTTGCAGGCCTTTGATCAAAATCAATCCCAGCAACCCCACCACCATGAGCAAACCCACGGTCAAACCCAACGCGCTGAGCCAAACCTTGGGCTCGCCGTGCTGAGAGTCGGGTCGCCGCCCGGCCGCCATGGCTTTCTCCTTGCTTTGCATGCTGTGATCCGTTGCCATGGTTACACCAGTTTGAAGCGTTCACGCAGACGGAACCGGAGGATCTCCGCTACGGTATTCAACACAAAAGTCAGCGCGAACAGCACCATCGCCCCCAAAAACAAGGCCCGGTAGTGCGTGGAATGCACCGGCGCTTCGGGCAACTCCACTGCGATGTTGGCCGAGAGCGTTCGCATGCCGGAGAAGATGTTCCAATCCATCACCGGCGTATTTCCCGTGGCCATCACCACGATCATGGTCTCCCCCACGGCCCGACCAAACCCGATCATCAACGCGGAAAAAATGCCTGCACTCGCCACGGGCAGCACCACCGTGCGCACCATCTGCCAGCGGGTGGCCCCCAGCGCCAGAGACGCGGCTCGCAGCTGCGGTGGCACATTGCTCAACGCATCATCCGTGATGGTGAAGACGATGGGAATCACAGCAAAACCCATCATGAAGCCTACGACCAGAGAGTTGCGCTGATCATACGGCGTACCCGTCGCCTCCGGCCACCACATGCGAAAATCTGCGATCGCCTTGCCCGTGCCAGGATCTTTCACCACAAAAAACCAGGACTCAATGACCGGCCCCATCGCCCAAGCCGCTGACACCAAGATCGCCAGCGGCACCACGAGCAGCAGGAATTCCAATCCATGCGGCACACGGCAACGCAGCGTCACGGGCAGCTTGGTGTAGGCCCAGCCCAGCAGCAGCGTGCCGAGGGGCAGCACCAAAATAGCCAGCAGCACAGATGGCACTTTTTGTTCGATCAATGGGGCTAACCACAGCCCCGCCAAGAATCCCAAAACCACGGACGGCAGAGAGGCCATGATCTCCATGGTCGGTTTCACCACGTTGCGAATTTTCCCCGGCAGAAAGTTGGCGCTGTAAATCGCCGCCAGCAGAGCAATCGGCACCGCAAAGACCAACGCATACAGCGTGCCTTTCAGGGAGCCGATGATGAGCGGCACCAGGGAGAGCTTGGGTTCAAAGTCATCCGTCCCTCCGGTGGACTGCCAAGTGTAGCTCGGCTCCGAAGCCCCTTCGTACCAGATCTTGCCAAAAAACGCCTTCCATCCCGCCTCTGGGTGCGGGTCTTCGTAGCTGTAGCGGTGCAGCCCTCCTTGGCCATCCAGGAAAAACAAATGCTCCGACTTACCGTCCATCACCATGTTGGCCACGTCAAATGGCACATGCCCCTGCCACCGCACCGACTCCGACGTCGTGTGCCGCAGGGTGACAAAGTCTCCCGCAGCCGCCATCACCACCTTGTTGCGACGGCTCGCCGCAAACAATTCCCCTGCCTCATCCATCTTTGGCAGATCTTTGGTTTTGCCAAAGAGCCGTTGTTGGAAGGTCTTGCCCTGCTTTTCCACGGTTTGGTTGTAAAGGCTCCAAACCTGCTGCTCTCCATCGATGGAACTCACCACCACTGAGCCTCCACCAAACACAAATCCCGCGCTGGCGATCATCGCATCAGCCTTGCCTGCAAAGGGCTGAAAAGTCTGGCGCAACTCCATGGACGCACCGTTTTCGAAGAAAAAATAGTCCACCGACCCATCTTTCTTCACCACCAGCAAACTGTCAGCCGAAGCGCCTGCCAGCAGGTGAGACACCTCGCCACCGACCTGCTGCGCGAGATCAAATTCCCCACTCACGGCGGGTTTTCCTCCGCCCATCAAACCTCGCTTGACGCGAATGCAGCGTACAAAAACATGGGGTTTGCCTGCGGGGTCGTGCTGCAAAATGGCCAGCAGTTGGGCCGATTCCGCGTGACCATCGGCCACCTTTTCCACCTTCACCCCGGGCAGGCCCATTGGCGTAAATTCACCCACTGAGACCGTGCTCGTGATGGTGCGTTTTTCACCGCTAAACGTCGGCTGATACTTCACCTGCACACTCCCCACCCGACCATCGGCAGTACCCACCGTGATCCACTGCCGTCCGGCTTCAAAGCTCCAGCAACTCACCACCGCGCCTTCCGGCAGAGCGATTGCCTCAGTCGATTCCTTGCCCGAGGCCCAATCCATAAAATGCATGGAACGGCCATCAAAAAAGAACGGCCGCTCGGCCCACTCATCCACCCCCAGCACGCCCGCTCCGGTCCAACCGGAATTCCTTTCCCCATCCGCTTCCACCGATGCCGTTCCAAACAACGGCAGGATCTCCATCAGGACGAAGAAGAAAATGCCGAACACCGCCACGATGATGCCCACTCCGCCGACCCGGATCAGCCAAGACATGAAACGATCCAGGCGAAGCGTGCCAGAAGAGGCGAGAAATCGCTTCGGAACGGGCCGCGATGAAGTGGAGTCGGCTGCTGGATGGGGAGGCATTGAGAGGGTTGGGAGAGGGAACCTTCGGGGTGATTTGATGGGAAGCAAAAGCGGCGGGGCAGACCGGAATACGGCCCAGCCCCGCCGGATCCTTTAATTGAAAATCATCGCAAGATCGATCAAATCTCGATGATGCATGGAGTTACTTGAGCGCAGCTTGGGACTCCTCCGAAATGGCAGCGGGGATGGGGAAGTAGCCGTCTTTGACGACGACTTGCTGACCCTGCTGGGCCACGACGAACTTGATGAACTCCGAGGTCAGCGTGTCAGCCGCTTCACCCGGCTTCTTGTTGATGTAGAGGTAGAGAAAGCGCGCCATCGGATAGTCACCGCTGAGGCAGTTTTCATAATTGGCTTCGGCATATTGACCATCGGTTTCACCGAGAGGGACGGCACGCACGCCGGAGGTGGCGTAGCCGATGCCGGAATAGCCGATGCCGTAGATGTCGGAAGACACACCTTGCACCACCGCAGAGGAGCCGGGCTGCTCTTTGACGGTGTTTTTGAAGTCGCCCTTGCTCATGGCGTGCTCTTTGAAGAAGCCGTAGGTGCCGGAGGCGCTATTGCGGCCGTAGAGGCTGATGGCGCGTCCTGCCCACTCGGAGACACCGGCTTGATCCCAGCTGGTGATGTCTTGGCCACCACGCTTGCGGGTGCTGGAGAAGATGGAGTCCACTTGAGTCAGGGTCAGGCCTTTGATCGGGTTGTCTTTGTTGACGAACACCGCCAAGGCATCCACAGCCACCTTGATCTCGGTGGGTTTGTAGCCAAATTTTTTCTCAAACTCGTCGAGTTCCTCATTCTTCATCGCACGGCTCATCGGTCCGATCTGGGCGGTGCCTTCGATCAGGGCCGGAGGAGCGGTGGAGGAGCCTTTGCCCTCGATCTGGATGTTGACGTTGGGGTAGAGCGCTTTGAAGCCTTCCGCCCACAGGGTCATCAGGTTGTTGAGGGTATCCGAGCCGATGGAGTTCAAGTTGCCGGACACACCGGAGACTTGAGCGTAGGGCTTGATGTCAGCATCCACCTCAGCGGCGGAGCTGAAACTGGGGCTGGCAAGAGCCGCCAGCAGCAGGAGAGATTGAGTGCAGCGTGGAAACATGGATTTTCGATGTTGGGTTGTCTGGTTTTTTGAATCGTCGGTTTTTGAACGTCCGACATTGCCGATTAAGCGCTGGCTAGTGAGTCGGGCAATGACGGGCGGGTGAACAAATTGTCACATCTCCGCCGCAAACACCCCTCAACTGGCGCTGGCATCCTGCCTGAGACGCTTGTTTTTGCGGAATCGGATGTCCTTGGCGTCTTCAATGAAGATCGTGTCTTCGCAGATGTTTTTGCCGTGATCTCCCACGCGCTCCAGCATGCGGGCCACGAAGATCAGGTGCAGGCAGCCCTCGAGCTTCTGCCGCCCCTCCTCCATGGAGTCCAGCATCTCACGACCAAAGGCTTTTTCCGCTGCGTCCAGCTCCTTGTCCTTGGCGCGAGTGGCCTCCGCTTGAGCACTGTCTCCATCCCGAAACGCCGCGATGGCAGCATCCAGATTCTGCATGCAAAGTTCACACAGCGGCTGGATTTGATTCAGCTCGGGCAACTCCGGCAGCTGGTTGAGATGACGCGCCCGCTTGGCGATGCTGCCCGCCTGGTCCGAGATCCGCTCCAAATTGCTGGCCACGCGGATCGATCCCATGACCTCCCGCAGATCGTGTGCAGCAGGTTGAAACTTCACCAGGATGTCCATCCCCAGGTGATCGATCGCTTTGTTCAGCTCGTTGACTTCTTCATCTGCCGCGATGGATTCATTGCAAAGGGCGAGATCCCGTTGCAGCAGGCCGCGCATGGCTCCATCGAGATTTTTGCGTGTGATGCTGGCCATCACCAGGAGTTTGTCCCGAAGCTGGGCCAGCGAGCGATCGAAGGTTGAGAGGATATGGTCGTGCATGGGGGGGATGCGTTTGACGTGAAGAAAGATGAACGTCGTTAGGCCGGTGTTTCCACGGCTTCCACTGGAATTTTTGTTTCGTTTGAGACAACCACGGAGTCAGCGTCTCCCTTCGGCTGGCGGTTTGTCCGTTCGCAGAAGGTGTGGTAAGTGATGACTTCAAAGGTGCCGTCGTGATGCTCGAGGATGGCGGTCATGGACTCGACCCAATCCCCAGAATTCAAGTAGTGCGTGGCTCCGATGAGCTTGTTGGCGGGGCTGTGAATGTGCCCGCAAATGATGCCACGGCACTTTTTCCACTCGGCCAACTGCTGCAACTGCTGCTCGTAACGGCCGACGAAGCTCACGACGTTTTTGACCTTCAGCTTCACCCAGCGGCTCAGGGAAAATCCAGGTTTACCCCGCCAGCGCCGCCAGCCGTTGTACATGCGATTGATCCGCAACAGGGCGTTGTAACCCACGGCTCCGAGGTGGGCCAGCCAGGGGTGATGGGTCGTGACGGCGTCAAAGCCATCTCCATGCACCACAAGGTAAGGACCCATCTGGCCCTGGTGGATGTGCTCGTTGACCAGCCGGAAGTTCTCCAACTTCAGCGGCAGGAAGCGATCCAAAACATCGTCGTGATTGCCGCGCAGATAGATCACCTCGGTGTTCTCTTTTTCCATCTTGCGCAGAACGGTGCGGACAAAGTGGGTGTGCCCTTTGTTCCACCCCCCCGATCGCTGCAGATGCCAGGCATCAATGATGTCTCCGTTGAGCACCAATTTTTCACAGCGAGTGTTGCGCAGGAAGTGGGAAGCCTGCGCGGATTTGCACTCCGGCACACCGAGGTGCACATCCGAGATGAACACCGTTTTGACATCCAGCTTCTGTTTTTTGACAGCCTTGTCCGTGTGGGGATCGGGATTCATGATGATGAGGGAATGGGATGGGAGTGCGGAAAAAATGGACGCCGAGGCAGCACTCACGCCGCCTGAGCGAGCGTGACTCCAGCCGCAGCGAGGAGTTCTTCTTCAAACTGTGAAATCACTGCACTCCACGAGTGCGCCGAGGCGACGGCCCGAGCCGTAGCCCGCATCTCGGCGTGGTCCTCAGCGGTCGCCCAGCGCTCACAGGCCTGCAAAAAAGCCGTTTCATTTTCCAACGGGGCGAGCCAGCCATTCCGTCCCGGCCTCACCAAGAGACGTGGGGCCGCGTAGTCAAATCCCACCACTGGCAGCCCGCTGGCACAGGCCTCCAGCACCACATTGCCAAAGGTCTCGGTGGAGCTGGGAAAGACAAACAGATCTCCACTGGCGTAGTGCCGCGCCAGATCCTCACCGTGTCGCGCACCGGCATACACAAACTCTGGATACTCCTGCTGCATCGCCTTCCATCGCGGTCCATCTCCGACAAAGACGCCGATCGCATCTGGACGCAAACGGCGCACCCGCCGAAAGGCCCGCGCCGCCAGGGGCAGGTTTTTTTCCGCCGCCATGCGGCCCACGTAGAGAGTGACGGGCGTCTCAGGCCCCGCACCCCAGGACGCGCGCAACACCTCACAACGCCGCGCCGGATCAAACAACGCCGTATCCACGCCACGACCCAGCACGCCCACATTATCCACGCCCCAATCCCGCAGCAGATCTGCGCTGTCGTGAGAGGGCGTCAGGGTGCGCACCGTCTGATTGTGCATCGTGGTCAGCACACGCCGCGCCACCGTCTCCAGACCGGGCAAATGGTAGTCCTCCAGGTAGGTCTGAAAATTGGTGTGGAAACCGGAAATCACCGGCACCCGCAAACGATCCGCAGCGCGGATCGCCGCCAGCCCGAGTGGTGTCTCGGTGGCCACGTAGAGCACATCGGCCTGGCACTCGCGGATCAACTCCTCCAGTCGCCCCCGACTCGCCAATCCCACGCGCAAACCGCGATACCCCGGCAAGGGAACCGAGGGAACGGTGCGATGATCGACACAAAACGCGTTTGCTTCGTCGCCCGTGGTGACGACCATCACGCCGTGCCCGCGTGACCGCAAGGCCGCCACGAGCGTCGCCAAGGTGCGAGCCACACCGTTCACATCGGGCGCGTAGGTGTCTGAGACGAGCAGCAGCCTCATGCGAGCAGAGTGATTTTAAGGGGAAGTCCCATGGCTGCACTAGCGTCCGAGCCACGCGGGGTTCAACGGCATTCGTGTGACGGTTTTGTTTCAGATTGAAGGTCGCGTCCGCTCCATGTTACAGGATCGTTACCGGGAATCCTTTGCTCCACCCCTCTGCCGCGAATAGACGCCGTGATACCCTAGCATGAGCCGAATCTTAATCATCGACGATGAAGCCGACATCACGGACCTCATCGCCCTCCATCTGCGTCGAGAAGGACACGAATTCGATGTCATGCACACCGGATTGGGCGTGAAGGAACAGGCCCTGGAGACCCGCCCCGATCTCATCATCCTGGACCTGATGCTGCCTGGCCAGGACGGTTTTCAAGTCTTCAAAACCCTGCGCGCCGACACCCGCACTCGCTCCATCCCCGTCGTCATGCTCACCGCACGCGGTCAGATGGTGGATAAAATCACTGGCCTGGAGCTGGGCGCGGACGACTACCTGACCAAGCCTTTCAGCCCGCGCGAACTCGCCCTGCGTGTGGCCGCCGTCCTGCGCCGCACCCAGCGTGTGCAGCACGTCTCCGAGCTGAGCGCCGGCCCCTTTTTGGTGGATCGCAAAAACATGAAACTCTTCCTCAACGACGAGCCCGTCGATCTCACCACCACCGAGTTCAAACTGCTCTCCACCCTGATCGAAAGTCAGGAAGCCATCCACACCCGCGCCGAACTGCTGCGGGAAGTCTGGGGCTACAATGACGACGTGGCCACCCGCACCCTGGACACCCACGTCAAGCGCCTGCGGGAAAAACTCGGTGCCTGGGGGAAACACATTGTGACCGTGCGCGGCACCGGTTATCAATTCGCCTCCGATCCGCCCGACGCATGAGCCCTCTGACCACCCTGCTGCTGGCGGCCGCCGCGCTCGCCTTCGGTTGGTGGATCGCGGATCGCCGCTGGCGGAAAAAGACCCAACGTCTCGCCACCGCTGCGGGCCGACCCGAAGCGGCGGGAGATGACCTCCTCCGCCTGCTGGAGCAGCAACACCAACTCGCCCATGACCACAGCAAGGAGCACTACCTGCGGCGGTTGTTTGAATCCCTCCTCAACGAGATCCGTCAGGGCGTCATCATCGTCGATCCCGATCTCAAGATCCGCTTTGCCAACCGCACCGCCGCGCAGCTTTTCCACCGGCCCGAGATCCGCCGTGGCCGCAGCCTGATGGAGGAGACTCAGGATCACCAGCTCGCCGAGACCGTGCGTGAGGCGCTGCAGGGCTCTCGCCGCGTCGTCCGCCAGATCCGACTCTTGCCCACCCGACCATCCGCCTCGTCGAGAGATTGCCTCATCGAGACCGCTCCCCTGCCCTCCGAATCCGAACGCGGCGCTTGGCTCATGGTGCAGGACATTTCCGATCAAGTCATGACCGACCAGATTCGGAAAGACTTCGTCGCCAATGCCTCCCATGAGCTGCGCACCCCGCTCACCCTGATCCAAGGTTACATCGAGACCCTGCGGGACGGCGGCCTGGACGATCCCGCCCTCGTCGCGCATTCCCTCAAGGTGATGCAAAATCACAGCACCCGCATCATTCGCATCGTGGAGGACATGCTCACCATTTCCAAATTGGAGAACCTCGGCACTCAGCTGAATTGGGAGACCTTCTCCATGGTGGAGTGCGTCCAAGACGTCATTGATCGCCTGCGCCCCCTGTTGCAAGACAGCACCGTCAAATTTGCCATCCAGTTCCCCGACGACGGCTGTCGCCTCGTCGCGGATCGCTTTTACTGGGATCAGATCCTCACCAACTTGATCGAAAACGCCATCAAAGAAAACACGGGCCGCCAGCTCACGGTGAGCGTCCAGGGAGAGCGCCTCAAGGATCAATGCGTGATCCGCGTCATCGACAACGGCGTGGGCATCGCAGCTCACGACGTGCCCTTTGTCTTCAAACGCTTTTACCGCGGACACAAGCATCACGCCCAAACCGTCAAAGGCACCGGTCTCGGCCTCTCCATCGTGCGTCGCGCGATCGAAGCCCACGGCGGCAGCATTGATCTGGAGAGCATCCCCGGCCGCGCCACCACCTTCACCATCCGCCTCCCCCACCGCGAGGCTCCACCGCCTGCTGCGGCGTAATTTCTGCCCGTCAGGCCAGGGCCAGCACCTTTTTCATGCGCTTGCGAAAAGCCTCCGCCTTGCGCGTATCGCCCTCGATCTCCAGCAGCGAGGCGTAGTCCTCCCCGACGGCCTCATACGACGCCGCTTCCTCTTTGATGTTCGCCTCCAGCACCTGCAGGCTTTGTTCAAAATACTCCAGCGCCCGGCTGCTCTCTCCCAGCTCATGACACACCGTGGCCAGGTTGCAATACGACTGTGCCACATCGGGATGCTTCGGCCCCAGCGTCCGGATCCGTGAATCCAATCCCTCCTGAAACATCTCCCGCGCCTGATCCGCAAAACCCGCCGTGAAATACAGGCTGCCCAGATTGTTGTAAACCGCCGCCACCGACTCCGAACGACGGCCCCGCGTGTTTTCCAGCACCTCCAACGCCCGCAGGTAGTGCTGCTCCGCCAGAGCAAATTTGCCCAGGCCCTTGTAAATCATCGCCAAATTGTTGCGCAGCTGCGCGCTCACCTCCATCTCCGGCGGCTCCAATTCCTCGAAGTCCGCAATCGCCTGCTCATACAGCGGCACTGCATCCGCCTCCCGCTGGCTGAAGTCCAGCAGCGTCCCCAATGAAGTCCGCAGATTCGCCATCTGACGCTTCGGCGCGCTGACCTGATCTCCCACCTCCAGCGCCTCCTTCAGCGCCGCCTCCGCCTCCGCCACCTGCCCCAGCTCTCGATGCACCGTGGCCACCATCTCCAGCGCCGTCAGCAGCCGCTGAGTCGGTGCGCCTCCATCCTCCGCCTCCTGTCGCGCACTGGAAAGCGCCGTGCGAGCCGCTCGGAGAGCCTCTTCCAGCCTGCCCTCCTGCATCAATTGGGATGCATGATCATCCAAAAGAGAAGAAAAACCTGGGGAACTCGAAGACATGGGCAGCGGAAAATCGGCGGGAGTGCTAAATATCACCGCGCCTCCCCCGGTCCATCAAGGGAAAACACCACCCACCATCCGAAAAACGCATTTTCAACGCTTCACCTCTCTTGATCACTTGGCACCACCATCGGCCTCTCCCGACTGGCTGCGGATCCACTCCAGCACCTGCCGCCGCTGAGGTGGGAGCCGGCGGTGAAAAGCCTCTTCCAAAGCCGCTGCAGCCCCCTCCGGCCTCTCTCCCGCCACCCCCAACTCCTGCGCCAACCGCCACTCAAAACGCGCCAGCAGCGCCGCACTCGGCTCCTTTTCCGCCAGATGATCCAGCGCCTTTTCCAGCAGCGCATGGATGCCCGCCAGCGGAGCCTCCGCCTCCGCCACCTGAGTGACGAGTTTCGTCACATACGTCGCCGCCAGCAGCCGCCCGTAGCTGCTGCGCAGCCCCAGCCGCGGCTTTTTCCAGCGCACCTCCGTCAGCGTGTGCAGGTCCGACCGCCGACTCCGCACCCACTGGATCTCCGCCGTCACCATCAGATCCAGCCGCGTCCCCAGGTCCGACTTGGGCCGCAGTGCCCCCTTCGCAATCGTCCGAAAAAGCCCCGCCTCCGCTGAGCACCACTGCACGATCAGGCTCGTGTCCCGATAGCGCATCCGGCCGATCAAGATTGCCTCTCCTTGTTCCATCACTCGCGGAGCCCCACCATGGCTCACCAGTTCGCGGTTGCAAGCCTGCACGCCGCACGGATATTGCCGATCCCATGGACCCTCGCGAGAAAACCATCATCACCGATATTCAAGCCCTCGACACGCAGTCCCTCAAAGGCCGCCTCGGCGCGCTCCGGAGGTATCTTTGACGTCCCGAAACAGAAAGCCGAGCTAGCCACGCTCGAAGAACAAGTGGCCTCCCCCCAATTTTGGGATGATCAGAATGCCGCGCGCAAGGTCATCGACCAGATGAATGGCATCAAACGCCGGGTCGATCCCCTGGCGGGCCTCGAGTCTCGGGTCGAAGATTTCGATGTCCTCATGGAAATGGCCCGCGAGGAGGGAGATCCCAATTCCTGGAGTGAGGTGCGCAAGGAGTACGAAGACCTCGAAACCGGCATCAATGCCTACGAACTCGACCTCCTGCTCGCCGGCCCCTTCGACCGCGGTGGTGCCTACCTCACCGTCCACTCTGGAGCCGGTGGCACCGAGTCCTGCGACTGGGCCGACATGCTGCTGCGCATGTATCAGCGCTGGGCCGAACGCCGTGGCTGCAAAGTGCAGATCATCGACTACCAAGCCGGCGAGGAAGTCGGCATCCGCTCCGCCACCCTCGAAATCCTGGGTGAAAACGCTTACGGCTACCTGCAGGCCGAACGCGGCGTGCATCGCCTCGTGCGCATCTCGCCCT
>JAGRPD010000674.1 GCA_020439875.1 Verrucomicrobiales bacterium | reverse complement strand
GAGTGGGGTTACTCCAACCGCGTCGTGGACCTGGTGAAATTCATCGTCAGCAAAGGCGTGTAACACCCCGCGCATCTTGCATCCTCTTCGGCGGGTCGGCTCCATGAGTCGGCCCGCTTTTTTTTGCTTTCAAATTCAATCACTCCATCCGTCCAAGAATGTGCGGTTCGAATGATTCATGGCGGATTTCTCCTTGCCCCAACGAGGAGTCCGCGCAATCTGCCCGTATCCCCCGCTGATACCTAGCCCAGCGGCCTCACTTCTCATGAGCAAAGCCCCCATCACCGTGTCTGTCACCGGCGCCGCCGGTCAAATTGGTTATTCCCTGCTGTTTCGCATCGCCTCCGGAGCCATTTTCGGCCCCGATCAGCCCGTCAATCTGCGCCTCATCGAAATCGAACCCGCTCTGCCCGCCCTGCAAGGCGTGGTGATGGAGCTGGACGACTGCGCCTTCCCTCTGCTGCAAAGCATCACTCCCACCGCCGATTTGAACGAAGGATTCCGCGGCGCGAACTGGTCCATCCTGGTTGGCAGCGTACCCCGCAAGGCCGGCATGGAGCGCAAGGACCTGCTCAGCATCAACGGCAAGATCTTCACCGGCCAAGGCCAGGCCATCCAAGCCAGCGCCGCCTCCGACGTGCGCGTCCTCGTGGTTGGCAACCCCTGCAACACCAACTGCCTCATCGCCATGAACAGCGCCAAGGACGTGCCTGCCAATCGTTGGTTTGCCATGACTCGGTTGGATGAAAATCGTGCGAAAAGCCAGCTCGCTGCCAAAGCCGGCGTCCACGTCACCCAGGTCTCCAATCTCTGCATCTGGGGCAACCACTCCGCTACCCAGTATCCCGATTTCTACAACGCCAAAATCGATGGCAAACCCGTCACTGAAGTCATCACCGATGAGGCTTGGCTCCAGGGTGAGTTCATCTCCACCGTGCAGCAGCGTGGTGCCGCCATCATCAAAGCGCGCGGTCTCTCCTCCGCCGCCTCCGCCGCCAATGCCGCGCTCGACACTGTCGTCTCCCTCGTCAATCCCACTCCGGCGGGAGACTGGACCAGCGTCGCGGTCTGCTCTGACGGCAGCTACGGCGTCGAAGCCGGTCTGATGAGTTCCTTCCCCATCCGCAGCAATGGCAGCGACTGGGAGATCGTGCAAGGCGTGCCGGTGAACGACTTCAGCCGCTCCCGCATCGACGCCACCGTGAACGAACTCAAAGAAGAGCGCGCCGCCGTGCAAGAGCTTGGCTTGGTGTAACACAAACCGCCTCAAATTCCCGGCCGCGTCTCTTTTTCCCCAAGGGACGCGGTCGTTTTTTTGCTCGGGATCAGCCAGCTGGTGAAGAGCGGCGCAGCAAACTCCGCACGTGATCCCAACGCCGGATCACCACATCCACCAGGAACAAAACGAAAGCCGTCAACGCCAGCGGCGGCCACACCTCGCGGAAGCCCGCAGCTCCCACCGGCGCGTTCAACGGCACTTCATCGTCAGATCCATCCAGCATCACGCCTCCAGTTATCTCCGTCAGCCTCCGCAGAGATTCCTCTTGGGCCTCACCACCTGCGGCCTCGCCTGAGGGCTGATAGACATAACCCGCCGAGCCCGTCTCACCCAGCGCCTGAGCGCGCAACAGATACACGCCCGGCTTGTCCACCGGCAGCAGCTTTTCAAAGCGACCCGGAGCTTGCTGCTCCAGCGTCACCGATTGCAGCGCCGTCAAAGTCCCGCCCATCGCATCTGGCGGTACAAAAAACCACTCAGCCCGCACCTCCGCACCGCGAGCCCAGCTCCCACCATCATCCCGCAGATCCACCTGCACCCGCACCGCATCATCCGCAGGTGCGCACTCGATGTCCATGCGGCGGCTCTGCCCCACGCGGGCCGTGTCTCGCAACACCTGCGCCCAAAACACCCCAAAATCCCGCCAACTCCCCGTCCACAGAGCCGCCCAACGCTCCGACGCATCGCTGGTGAAGGCGGAGACTTTCCCCAAACCAAACCGCCATTGCGCCAGCAGAGGATCTCCCGCCGCCGTGACCAATGGAACCTGCGCCGCAGCTCTTCGCAGCGTTTTGACATAACCTAACAACGGCGGAGCACTCCACTTTTCCAAACCTGAAATCATCGGATGCGGCTCCGCCACCTGCGCCTCGAACGGCTCCTCCCGGATCAAGTTGGACGTGTGCATCA
>JAGRPD010000677.1 GCA_020439875.1 Verrucomicrobiales bacterium | reverse complement strand
CTAGGGCATACACATCCTCCGCAGGCTGGCTGGTACCCGCATGGCCACTGAGCCGCTCGGGTGCCATGTACAAGGCCGAACCCGCATGCAGCAGCGTCGGCATCAAGGCCGTGTCACCCAGGCCCAACTGGCGCACAGAGGCAATGCCGAAATCCGCCACCCAGACGTGACCTTCGTCATTGATCAGGATGTTGGAGGGCTTGATGTCACGATGCACCACACCGCGCTGATGGGCATGCCGCAGGGCAGCCACGATCTGCCGCATGATCTCCAGCGTCGCCTGCGTCGTGAAGGGGCCGTCGCAAAGCGCCTCCGCTAGGCTCACGCCGTCCACCCACTCGAGAGCCAGCCAGATGGCTCCCGCACTGGAGCCGACCTCGAAGATTTTGACAATGTTGGGATGGGAGAGACTGGAGGTCGCCAGAGCCTCTCGGCGAAACAGTGCCACCCAATCTTCCGAGGCCTCCAGCGGCGGTTGAATCCACTTGATCGCCACCCAGCGATGCAAATTCTTCTGCCAAGCCTTGTGCACCTGACTGGTCCCACCTGAAGCGATGAGCTGGCAGAGATCAAATCCCTCTAGCTCGGGCTCAGGACCCGGCAGTGGGAGTCTGGGCGACCAGCGATCAGCATCTGACATGGCAATACCCCTATGGGATTGAGCCGCGACTTTAACACCCTTCCTGATCGATTGCCAAGTGCGAATACGGCCCCCCCCAGGAAGCTTGCCCCAGTCGGTCCTGAAGAGGATCGATCAAAACCCAGCAGAAAAAACCCTGCGGGCTGCGACAGAACAGCGAGTACCCCAAACCAAGATCGAAAGATTGAGAACAGCCGATCCCTCCGCCGAGACCGTTCGTAGTCCCCAAATTCGCCGCCTACGAGGAGCACGGCGTCAACGAATACGGGGTGCTCGATCCCGAAACCCTGTGCCACCGCTTCTATGCCCGCGAAGGCGAGTTCTTGGTCGAGCATTCGGTCGATGCAGACTGGATCGAATCCCGCGCCATCCCCGGCTTCCGCGTGCGGCGCGATTGGCTCAATCCCACCGCGCTGCCCAGCGTGAGCACCTGCGTGCAGGAGATAAACGCCTAACCGCGCCCCTACCTCCCAGCACGCGCTAAATACGACTCTGCTCGACTACTGCGCCATCAATTGCACAAATCGCCGACCCTGCAGGGGGGCAGATATGGTGACTCTCACCAACTGATCCAGCCCATCATCCGAGAGAATGACCTGGGTGACGCCCGTTGTGAACCAGTCCACCAAATTGTCGCTCCACCGAATTTCAAAAATTGTCCCCTCCCTGTATGCAGCGGAACTGCGAGTGTAGGTGCATACAAGTTGGTCCCCGTTTGGTTGAAGATGCAGCGGATGGGGCGTAGGACGATTGGGGTCTCGGTTTAACACCCGCTCCAATTTGTTGACCAAGCCATCCATGTCGGGATCCAGCAAATCTGCGGCATTTCCTGTTTCCGTTATCGTGCCAAAGTGGAGGAATCGCCACGCAGAAACCGGGTCGGGATAAGCGACGACGTCTTCAATCGAAGACTCACTGCCGTTGGTTTGCCCCGACCTTGCGAGTCCGCGGGCTCGAATCCATCCTGCTTGAGGCAGACTCAGCCCCGTTGCAGTCCAGCCGTTGGCAATGCGGTCAGGAGTGCCCACCCATGTCCAGGTGTTGCCGTTCCACCGCTCGAATGCAGCAAGCTCAATCTCCGGCGCACTGCCGTCGCGTGTCCAGTCCACCCCACCCATACCGTCCAGCGTCACCGTCGATTGCGATGAAATGTTGTTGGGAATTCGGGCAACATAAGCGTGATCGCGCCCACCAACCCGCGTGAAAGTGCCTCCGATGAGCACTTGTCCGTCCGGCTGTAGTGCAACGCTGTACACTTCCCCGTTCGCATCTGGGGCGAACGCGGGGTCGAGCGTCCCGTCCGGATTCAGCCTCGCGATCCGGTTGCAGTAGGTTCCATTCACTTCCGTGAAAACACCTCCGATAACGATTTTGCCGTCAGCCGCCACGGCCATGCTGTTAACATAGTCGTTGACGATCGGCGCAAACGTCCCGTCCAGCGAGCCGTCTGCATTGTGTCGTTTCAAATAGGTCCCCGGCAAGATATAACCCACCGACAAGATTTTGCCATCAGGCTGAAGCGCAATCTTGGATGCCCAATTTGCCAGCGAATAGGCAAAGCTCTCATCGAGTGATCCATCTGGTTGCAGTCGAACCAAGTTAGCGTGAGACAAGGCACCGTCGGTACTGAAGTGTCCAGAAACAAGAATTCGGGAATCTGGAAGGACAAGAAGTCCATCCACTGAGGGATACCAATCGGTGCCCAAGTGGGCGTCGAAACTCGTGTCCAAGCTCCCGTCTGGATGGAGGCGCGCGACCAGGTTCCGACTTGAACCATGAATGCTGCCGAATGTGCCGCCAATAAGTATGCGGCCATCGGGCTGTGGCACGATGAGATTAATGGCAGCGGAGTGGATGACAAAAGCCGTCGGTAGCGGGAAAACCGGACCTCCAAATGAAGGGTCGATCGCGCCATCCGGCAAGAGCCGAACAAGACCCGTAAGCCCGCCCACCAAGATCTTGCCATCGGGCAGTACTGCTGCACAAGAGCTGGGCACCGTTGAAGGGGGATGGAAGCTGGGATCGACCGAGCCGTCCATGAGCAGGCGGACCACAGTGCCAACAGGTTCGAAACTGTCCGGTGAGTAGTTCCACCCGCCCACGATGATTCGACCGTCCGAAAGGGGCAGGGCATAGCGAGCCGCTCCCAGCATGGTTGGGTTGAAATTCGGATCGGAATGCAGACCGGTGCCCTTGAGTCCGATTTCGAAGACGGGCTCATCAGGGTCGTTGCTCAAGATGGAAACCAAGGCGTGTTTCTCGCCGCCTGTGGAGGGGGCAAACGCAACGCTAAGAGTCGTCGATGCACCCGGAGCCAGACTGGTAGCACCCAATGAACCGACGATGAATTTTCCTGCATCAACCCCGCCGACACGCACTGCCAGGCCACTCAACGTGTTGTTCCCCGAATTGCGAATGGTGATAAGGTGGGGCGGGGACGTGGCCTGCCAATCCACGCCCCCCAAGTCGATCACATCCAAAGGTTGCAGGGCAGCACCATTGGAGGTTTCGGCAGCGATGTCAGGCACCGCGGGTTGCCCGAAGGACAGCATTTCGGTAATGACGGTCGAGCTGCCACTGTCATTGCCACCGGCAGATCGTCCGCGAGCGCGAATCAACCCGTCTTGAGGCAGACTAAGGCCGGTCGCTTCCCATCCTTCGGTGACACGACTCGCTTGGGCCAAGAACTGCCAAGATGTCCCATCCGAGGATTCAAACCAAGCCTCGTCAACTTCAGGAGCGCTTCCAGAGCGATTCCACTGGATATCAGCTACCCCATTCTGGCCCAAAGACTCTTCAGCCACTGTATCATTGAGCATTCGTCGCAAAGTATAGCCCCCGCCCAGCAGACGCCCATCTCTTTGGAGCGCCAAAATCCCGATGCTCTGGGTTGGAAAGCTCGGGTTCCAATTTCCGGCGGGATCAAAACGCACCAAACTGCCCGAGCTGACACCTCCGACGCTGTAAAAACTCCCGCTCACAGTGAGTGCCCCATCGCTTTGGAGCACCATGCTTTCCACCGCTCCACTAAAATTTGGATCGAAACTCGGATCCAGGCTCCCGTCTGCAAAAAGACGCGCGGCGCGGTTGCGCGTGGTTCCGCCGACGGCAGTGAAAGACCCGCCGAGCAAGATTCTGCCATCTGGTTGCACCGCCAAAACGTTCAAACTTCCGTTCACGTTCGGATCAAAGGTCATGTCGAGTGAACCATCGGGGTGGAGGCGCGCCATCCGATTGCGCGGAACACCGTTCACGTTTTGGAAGGATCCCCCGATGACGATCTTGCCGTCCGCTTGAACGACACAACTGCCCACCGCGCCGTCTATGGCGGGATCGAAGGCCGAGTCAACCGAGCCATCCGGGAAAAGCCTGGCGAGCTTGGCTTGATAGATGCCGCCAATCGAGGTGAACACTCCGCTCACCAAGATGGCTCCATCTGCGAGAGGAAGAATGCCTCCGATCGCATCATCTGCGTCAGGTTGAAACGATGGATCCACAACGCCCTCTGTAGTTAGTCGTGCGATATGGTTGCAGGTCACACCATCGATACTCGTGAACGGGCCTCCCACCAGGATGCTTCCGTCTTGGAGGTAAGAGGCGCAAGCGACCGAGTTGTCGAAATTTGGGCGAAACCCAAGATCCAAGCTCCCGTCCGAGTAGAGGCGCGCGAGTCTGCCGGCAGAATTGCCGTCGGCGCGTTCGAATGGCCCTCCCCCCACCAAGATTCTTCCGTCTGGAAGAGGAACAATAACTTGAACTGCTCCTTCAATTCCTACCTCAAATTCGGGATCGCGGTTCTCCCGGTCTCCGGTCAATACCATGCGAATCACTGGTTCATCACCGTCACTGCTCTTCAACACGAGGTGCACGACAAAATCTCCCACAGACTTGGAACTGGGATCAAACGTCACCGAAAACGTCAGGTCACTCACTGCTGCGATGGAATCGGTGGTGAGGGGTGAAAGAATAAAGTCGCCGATATCCCCGCCTTCCCATTCAAGAGCCAGACCATCCAGTATTCCCGACCCCGCATTGCGCACGGTGAAGGACCGTGTTTCGCCGCCATTGGGCCAGTAGGTCGTGCCAAACACGATGGGTTTTCCATCACTGTGAATTTCGTTCCCGTCCTCGTCTTCCAAGACCAAATCAGGGAGATTGTCAGCTCCGAAAGCAGCGATCTGCTCGACAATCCACGGTCTTTTCATTTGGAGGGTTTGTTATGGAGGAGGTTGAGAGCGAAGGAGGGCTTGTAACTGGCGAGTTCGAAGAGGGCGGGCCAGGAGAGAGCGGGGGCGAGCCTTGCCTTCACGGCAATGAGTGCGCAACGCAGGACGGCGAGGTTGCCGTTGAGGTTGAGGTTTTTGCTGCGCGTGGCGTCTTCTCCAAACTGGGTGTCGCGCACCCAGTGGTTTCGGCTCTCGCATCCGCCCCAGTGGCCACGGATGAGCGTAGCGAAGCGCTGCGCTTTCTGCGGCGGCAGGCTGCTGACGTAGTGGTGGGTGGTGGTCTCCGGTTCGCTTCCTGCCGCTGGCTTGGCACAACTGCTGCGGGTGATCTTGGTCACGCAGATGAGGCTGCGCACGTGCGGCAGTCCGCTGCTTAGCGGGTCGATCTCGAAGACTTCGATCCGACGCTTTTCTCTGCGCCCATGGCCTTGCTCCTGAGTTTCACAGGCAAAAGGGGGGAGTCGTTCTCGATGATACGCTTTGCTTCCTTCTGCGCGGTGGGCTGGTTGCCTTTGAGCTGAAGCAGAAAATCGCCTCCACGCTCGACGATGAGTTGCATGCTTTGCTCCTCGCAGTGCAGGGCGTCGCCGGTGAGCACGGCGTTGGAGAGGTCTTGCTGTTGGTAAAGCCGTTGGGCGGCGGTCAGTTCGCCTTCGGTCTTGGATTGCTCACTTTTGGGCTCTTTGGAGGCGATGGTGACGACGACTGGGGCTCCGCTCTGATGCTCGCTAAAGGTGAGGGTCAGCAGCAGGTCGCGCACGTATTTGCCGTCCAGCGCAAGGGCTCTGGGCAGGCTGCCG